>JAYVGZ010000115.1:0-2796 GCA_043771805.1 Pseudomonadota bacterium | reverse complement strand
CATCTTTCGACGCTCCTCGGTCACAAAGTCCTCGACGTAGCTTTGGCTACGCCTGCGGCTTTGCTTACTCGTCGCGTCAGCATATGGACCAAATCTGGGCGCGCTAAGTCAAAAAATTTGTGTTCCAGTGTACTAGTACGTTTGGAAGGGGCAAACCGGTCGCTTCCAGGATTGACATATTGTTCGTGGAGTACTGCGATAGCGGACACTCTCACTTCTGCAATACGTCAATCAGTTTTATGCAAAATTGCCGCCCCCAAATTGTTTTTGTCACCCCTCACTACGGAAGAGCCTCGGGCGGTGTCGGTGTTAGTGCCGAGCGAATCGTTCGTTTCCTCGGTGAAGGGCATGATGTTGACGTAGTAGTTCCGGATAGGTTGCTGGCGCTTCGGCAAGTCAATGTTCGGCGTATTCCAGCGGGGAAGCTTCACGGCGTGGGTGGTTTGACGAAGGATGCGGGTACTCTGCAATTCTTGACAGAGTACATCGTCAGTAAGCTCCCAAAGGCATCAGTGGTCATCCTCTTCTATATCGGGAGAGAAGCGTGCGCTGGCACGCACGCTGCGAAAATACTTCAGGTTCCCATAGTCGCCTGTGGGCGGGGTGACGACGTCGATCTGCTCCCGTTTACTGAAGAAGGGTGGCGCATTATACATCTGCTTTCGAGCGCCAATGAAGTGGTCGCCGTATCAAGTGAAATGGCGGGTAAAGTTCGTGCATTAAATGATTCGGTGCAGGTGAGTGTCATTCCCAACAGCACCGACCCTGTTCTGTTCCCCTATCAACACGACTATTCGATAAGTGAGGTTCAGGTAATCGGACTATTTGGTGAGATCAAGCGGAAAAAGGGCCTGGATCTCCTCCTGATCGCCTGCCGAGATCTCTCGCTACCTCTGTACATCTGCGGGACGCTTCGCGAAGAGTCTCGAAAATTGCTACAAGGCGTATGCGCCCTCAGTCCAGAGACTGTAGAGTTAATCTCAGAATTCCCGTACACCGATTCTTTGCCCGAGCTGATAAAGCGATACTATGCTGTCGATATCGTGTGCATCCCCTCTTACTTCGAGGGGATGCCGAATGTTCTGCTTGAAGCGATGAGCTGCGGTAAAGTAGTAGTCGCCGCGGCGGTTGGTGGTTGCCGTGATCTGATTGAGGACGGAGTAACCGGCTATCTTTTTGACCCCGAGGATTCATCTTCATTGACCGAGGCTATCTCTCGCGCCAGCAGTGAATTGCCGCATCGCGGTGAAGAATTACGCAGGGAAGCACGGTCGAAAATTGAAAAGGTGGGACACTGGCAGCTAGAGCAGCGGCGCTACACTGATCTTCTTCAGCGAGTGTTGGGGGCGGACCTTTGTCTAATCTTCGGTGGTTACATCTGAGTCGAGAGGCCGCCTGCTTCAACGTATAACTTCGTTGAAGCAGGCAGCGCATTCGGCATTATTGAAAGATCACCCTTTCACCACAAAGGACCCGCCCCAGATTGCTTGCCCATCCCAGCTTTCAAAAGCCTTCGTGAAGGTATGGATGTCCGCTGAAGATACTTCTCCTACGGGTGTTACGAAGTATACGACCGTCACTCTAATAGGCTCCTCCGCTCGCTGCCCTGAGAATCCTGTCCCTCCAAAGTAGTCACCCTCTACGTCGCCGTGGCCGATGGCGACTTTCTCTAATCCAGGCTTCTTAAGCTCGCGTGCCATGGTTTCTGGTGCCCCTGCCGCGGCCATGGGCATGCCTTCTTCAGAAGAGAGAGAAGCGTCTGCCATGCCGCCAAGGTTTTGAAAACGGTGCCTAAGGGGTGGTGCTCCCATATTTGAAAGCTGCACCCCCGAGGTCCCTTGCTTCAGAGGAACCTGAATAAGGTAGTACCGTTGCACATCAACATCCATTCCCTGGGCCTTCAATTTCGACTCCAGTTCAAGTAAGTCCTTTCGCTCAGCTGCTCGACTCGCTGTGAACGGCGCTTTTTTTCCCGCTACATTCGAATAAAGAAGTTGATGCGAGCCTGGACCTACTATTGCATCCGAGCTTCCTTCAATAACGTCTGTGATGACATAATTTGTTGAACCGTAGGGATAAATACTGAAATTAAATGCAGAGCGTAGCGGGGTATCAGAGCTACTTCTTTTCCCGTCAGCTGCTGGGATAGGAACTATCGCGAACTGGTTCGAAACGATGACATTGTTGTCATGGCTCGCGGAGCTCAAATTCAGTTCCCTTAGACGCTCGGCTAATGTTACCTCTCTAGTGCTACCGTTTGATGCGAGATGGACTTTAATCTGGTGAGCAGGCACTACAAGCACCTTGTCGCGAAAGTTTGAATCCCTTCGAACAGACAATGCCAATTCAGCAGACTGGGGGTCAGATTCTGTCTTTCGAACCCAGATTCCGACGTCACTAATTCGGTCGCCCCAGACACTTCCCTCATACCTACCGATATCTTCCCACGAGATCTTTACTGGAAAGAACCCTTTCCCCTGTAAGAGTTTCAGAAAGCCTGCGTTTGAGTTAAGCGATAAAGTTTTTTGGAAGTAATCACTCCAGGCGAGAGAGGGCATGGGTACGGCGTCCGGCAGACAACGGGGTTGATAGCGGAGATCTCCTGTACCGCATCGATAGGGCGGCGCCATAGGTGGTTCCGAGCAGGAGATAGAGGTGATAGCGCTTTTCACCCGTGAAAGAGCGGTTTCGTCGATCTTTGGATTCAAACCCAAGGTGTGAGCAATCTGCACGGCGCTGAACGATATTTTGCTGTTACCGGTCGATTGGTTTCGACACCATTCTTCGTGGGTCTGC
>JAYVGZ010000114.1:0-10407 GCA_043771805.1 Pseudomonadota bacterium | reverse complement strand
ACGCTGCTCATCACTCAGATGAAGAATCAGGATCCAGAGAGCCCGGCGGATAGTAAAGAGTTCGCCACTCAGCTCGCACAGTTCACACAGGTTGAGCGTTTGATTTCGATCGACGACAAGCTCGGACCGAAAGCAGGTGACGTAAGTTCAGTTGCCGGATACCTCGGTCAGCAAGTAACTCTTGATGGCTCAAGTATTGATGTGAAGGGCGGACAAGGAGGTCAGCTCAGCATGAATCTATCGCAGGATGCGACAGAAGTAACCTTGCAGCTGCTCGATAAGGCCGGTGAGGTCGTTGGTGAAAGAGCACTCGGGGCATTTGGTGCTGGTAAGCAGTCCGCGCAGCTAGCAGGGCTTTCAGTTCCAGACGGAACGTACGGGATCAAGGTATCTGCGGTAAGTGCTCGCGGAACCGGAACGTTTACTCCTGACGTATCGCTCACAGGGATCGTCTCAGGCTTCATTCCAGGGCCGGATCCGAAGCTCATAGTTGATGGGCGAGAGATATCAATTAGTTCAGTCAAACAGGTTTCGGTACCACCGAAGCCGAGTAGTTCAGCTGGGCAGAACCCAGCGTAGTACGTTCAAGCGCTCGACCCATGGATGCGGCGAGCCGGTGTTATCTCAAGGAAGAACAGCAGAGAGTTTTGCTCTTCAAGGCATTTCCTATTCATGGATGGTGCTTCAGAAGAGTGGGGCTTGGCTGGAGTCGGTGCACGTGAGGAGAGGTTTCCTAGCGATGGTATCGAGTCCGCAAGCTCACGCAGTAGGTTTTTTCCAAAGGAGAATCACGTGCCAAGTATTGTAAACGGTCTCTTTGCAGGTCGGTCAGGTATAGCGAGCCACGGGTTAGCTATCGCAGTTGTGGGTGATAACATCTCCAACTCAAGCACCATCGGGTACAAGTCAGCCAGAGCTGAATTCGAAGACCTGATCGCCGGTGGAGGCACTTCGGGGAAGACCGTCGGTAGCGGATCGTCGATTGGCGCTGTGAGTACAGTATTTGAGCAGGGTACTCTTGAGGCGACTGGGCGCCCCCTCGATCTGGCGGTCGATGGAAATGGCTACTTCGTCGTCGCAAAGGGCGAACAGCGATTCTACACTCGCGCAGGTAATTTCAAAGTGGATTCTGCCGGGTTTATTATCAATCAAAATAATTTGGCAGTTTTGGGTTTTCCGGCGACGGGAAGCGGACGGCTCGAGCCACTCAATATCAACAGCATTGAGCAGAGTAGTGTTGCGACTACTGATGTAGCTATAGCAGGAAACATCAGTTCCTCGGCACCACTGGTTGCGGCCGGCTCGATCCCGGTTCCTGGAGTAGCGGTACCCGCCACAGTGACCTACTCAGATTTAAAAAATTCCGCCGCGTATTCTACAGTCGTAGATGTCTTTGATACGCTCGGTAAGTCACACACGTTAACCGTGTACTTCTATCATACCAGCGCGACTGCTCCGCAGTACACCGTACGCGCGTATGCCAACAACGAGGATATAGATACTACCGGGACTCAGACCGGCTTTCCTCGACAGGTGGGCACTGACATAGCCTTGTCATTTGGAGGCGACGGACAGCGTACCAATAATCCAGCAACCGGTGCAGTTGATATGACTGCTGCGGTTGCATGGAATAACGGATCGAACGCGAGTGGCATCGGCATTTCGCTTGTTCCGTTCACCTCGTATTCCTCCGCGAACAATATTTTGTCTATCACTCAAGATGGAAAAGGCGTTGGCGCTGTTACAAGTATCAGCATTCAGCCTAACGGTGGGATTAGCGCGCTTCTGTCGAACGGACAAAGTGCAACGATTGGAACCGTCGGACTGGTGAACTTCGCAAATCCAGAAGGTTTGACTCGAGTCGGCAAAAACCTTCTCACTCAATCGCCAAGTTCAGGTGAGCCAATTGTAGGGCAGCCGACTACTGGCACTTTCGGGGCTATTAAGTCGGGCTCCCAGGAGCTATCAACAGTGGATATCGCCTCAGAGTTCGTAAAATTGATCACCCTTCAGCGAGGGTTTCAGGCGAGCTCACGAATTATTACGACCATTAATCAGCTGCTCAATGAGATTATTCAGCTAGCATAGCGGTATCGCGGTAGACCGCCGAGCCTTCGACTGAAAGAGAGGCTACCACTTTGGTGTTCGCCTGTGATTAAATGCTGCTGTTAGTTCGGGCATTTCTATTATGAGGTATTCAGACGAGGAGCTTTCCAAGCGTGTACTCGCACGCGATTTTCGCGCAGTAGCGCGGATGATTACTCGTATCGAGACCGGTTCACGAGAGGCACGTGCTCTGGCAGCGGGCCTACGGCGGAATTCCTCGCTCCCAGGCCGCGCGCATGTCGTAGGCATTACGGGTGCTCCAGGGGCAGGAAAATCGACTCTCGTGGATCAGCTCACCCTCCACCTTCGTCGACAGGGTAAGACGGTCGCGATTCTTGCTGTTGATCCCTCGAGCCCATTTACCGGCGGGGCCATCCTTGGCGATAGAATCAGGATGAATCATGCCAGCGAAGATCCGTCGGTCTTTATTCGAAGCATGGCTACTCGTGGATCTCTTGGGGGGCTGGCGCGAGCGACTCTTGAAAGCGTTCACGTCCTTGATGCGGCCGGTTTTGATGTTGTGCTCGTAGAAACTGTGGGTGTAGGGCAAGCAGAAGTTGATATTGTCCGCACTGCAGACACGTGTTTGGTAGTTTTAGTTCCGGGTATGGGGGACAGCGTTCAGATCATCAAGGCGGGCCTTATCGAGATCGCCGATATTTTTGTGATAAATAAGGCGGACCGAGATGGAGCCCACTCATTAGAGAAAGATCTCTTTACTCTCTTATCACTTGTGGAGCTGCCATCCGACGCATGGAAGCCGCGAGTTCTTCGTACCATATCGACTACGGGCGTCGGTGTTGATCAGGTGGTAGAAATCGCGGCGCTTCATGAGGAATGGCTTCAGAGCACTCAGTCGGGACAGGGGCGGCGAGTGACTGTTGTCGGTCAGATGCTACGTTCTTTGGCGGCAGAGCGGATCGCGGATGAAGCGCTTCTTGGCACAGCCGAGCTGATAGCCTCACTGGCAGCTAAGTGCGTCGCTCGAAGCGTTACCCCGCTTGAGGCAGTTGACCAGATTATTGCGGCGAAGAGCTTGAGTTTGCTGCAGAAGTGAGGTTGTTTTGCTGGGTCTGTATCCGTTCACGGGTATATTTTCGTTCACAAATCAAAGGTGTTACGAGAACAACTTTTGCAGTCAGGCGAACTTTTGGTCGACAACGAGCTGATCGCTCGTTGACTGCTTTTGTGAACGGCTAGTTGTTTTCACCCCGGATTTGCGTCCGCAAATCCGCCCCTGAGGGGCTGGACGCTGCTCGGACTTTAACTCCACCCCCTGAACGCTTACCTGGGCCTGAGATACTGTTTAAGTCCCGTATGGGCCAATCCGATACCTCTTAGTACGGGCATAAAAGCCTAATCAGAATTGTCGTTCGGTGGTCCTCCTCAGCAAACGCAGTAGGTTACCGGCTTCCGTAGAGTAGTTTTACACGGAATTGGTGTTGTTGTGGCTGTAGTGCTCTTTGCTTCAATTGTGATTTCAGGCCTGCTCGGGGTTGCTCTCATGTGCAACGCCAGAGCGCGTGCAATGCTTCAACAGCAGCTTCTCGACAGTCGCCAACAGTGTGATGTACTCAATCAAAACCTTCTCCATCAGGGCACTCTCGCAAAAGAGGTCGCACACGAGCTAAAGAACCCGATTTCAGCGGTCGTTTGTGCAGCTGAAACCTTAGAGCTCCTTATGGAGGAACGGCTCGATGAAACAGACCGAAGTACCCTCCGATATATAAAGGAGTACGGCGAACACGTTCTTACCGTGATGCATGACTTCATCGACATTAGCCGCGGCTTGTGTGGCCAAGTAGTATGTAACAAAGAGAGCGTGAAAATCGCCGAGGCAGTGACCTCCGTTGTTGGTCTCTTGGCACCTGGCGCCGGACAGAAGTCGATTTCATTCAACACTTCGAGGATCGACAGGAATGCATGGGGGCACGTCGATCCAAAACACCTCAAACAGATTCTCTTCAACCTCGCGCACAATTCAGTAAAGTTTACCCCTCCGGGCGGAGAGATCTCCATCTTTGTCGAGGACGTGGAGGCTGCTGATTTCGTGTTGATACGGGTGAGTGATACGGGAGCGGGGATGTCTGAGGACAAGCTGAAACACATTACCTCAGGCGTGGGCTGTGCCCAGCATCGCGAGATGGCGAGCGATACTGGCTGTGGTCTTGGCCTTGTTTTGACGAGAATGTTGATAGAATTAGAGGGAGGGCACCTTACAGTTCGAAGCACAATTGGGGTAGGAACGACGGTGACCGTAACCCTACCAAGGGTTGCCCCGGAGCTAGTCCCGGTTGCAGATGTCCTTGTTTCTTCTGCAGACGCGCATCCTTTTGCAGGGCAGGCTGTACTTCTGGTTGATGGAAATCGTGGGGTACGAGAGGTTTTATCTCGTCTTATTGAAACACTCGGCGGCGCGGTCGATGTTGTTGCTGAAGCGGCGGACGCAGTAGAGGCGCTTCATCGCAAGCGGTACAGTGTCGTGATGATTGATGAGTTAATCGACGCCGGCGACCTGGTTCGTCAGCTGCGACAAGACCCGAATTCGAAGAATACTCGCTTTGTAGTTGCGACGAATCACCCTGTTGATAGTCAGAGCCTTCTCGAGTCTGGAGCTGACCATGCCGTAGAGAAACCGCTCAACAGTAAGGCGTTGATTCAGTCATTGCTGGCGAGTCACTGAGGGTATCTTAATCAGATTCGGGTATGTACTGAGGACAGAATAAGGGACCGCAGTATTATGATATGCGGCCCCCGGCGGCTTTCTTCGGTGTTCAATTACTTCAATTCAACCGGATGAAAGGTTGAAGGGCACGGACTTTTGCAAATCACTATAGAGAGCGGGGCGATGCATCTGGCTTAAACTCAACATTACTGAGCGACCTGAAGACTCGAATGGAAGAGACGCTCGCGCAGTTGATGGCTGACTTTGCACCCGGGATTAAGCTCTATCGCTAGGAGAGAAAGAGAATATTTTTGAGGGTATTGAGAATAATCTCATCTGATCGCAGGTCTTCGACGCCGCTTTCCTCGAATGACAGCCGAATCGACTGGGCGCTGTGCTGTCAGCTGCCACAGACGCCATATAAGATCGGCGTCAAGTTTTTGTTCAGGCTCTAGCACAGCAACTCCGTCCAGCGTTTTGAGTGCGCGCGCGAGTAGCATCCCCGGTGTGAGATTCTGGATAGAGACCTCAACTTCATCTTTAAGCAAAGTAGGCCTAGGGATCTTGTCTTGTCGCGGCTTTTGATATGCCTTAAATAGAGGGCCCGGCATGGCTATTCCGGGCGGGCACGAGACAATGGCCTCGCATAGGAACCGCGCAATCGTGGCAAGCAGCTTTGGAGGAAGATTGGGGAGCTCTCCACCTCGAATCATTCGGAGAAGAAGAGATGCCCGCGAGGGCCTAAAAAACCCTGCGGCGAAACAGACTCGGTCGATGAGATCGGCGGCGAAAAGAGATTCTGAAATGGGTGTATCAGGCGATGTCGTTGACAGACTCTCCTGCTGTATGAGGCGCCGCACGCCATCAACCACGCTGGCATCAATTGCGAGTACGGGATCTGCGGATATGAGCATCGCACTCTTTTCTAACGCACTAGCAACGCGCGCGCGAACAGCCAGATCGCGGGTGGTAACGTAGTCACTGAGTGCCAGGGCCCGGCTTGCAGCGCAACTTTTCGCCAGCAAAAGGGAAATTCTGGTGCCTCGCAGACTGGTACCCTTCGCTACACCTAGGGCGGTCAAAAGGCAGTACGCTATATATGCTGCTCGCGTAAGATGTGACCGAACCTGCGCATCAACTCTGGCGCCAATTCGAGTGTCAACCTCAGCAATGTTGAATTCGAGACCAGCGAGAAATTTGAGGAACGGGAGATCTCTTACATTGCACCCGTATAGCGCTCCCCCGACCTCGATACCCGATTCGCTAAAGCGAGTTATGTCTCTCACGAAATTATGAACCAGCGAGAGTCGACGAGGATGTTCTTGAGTCGAAGATTCTTGCAAAGACGAGCTCTGGTCGAGAGTCTTCAGGTTTGTGCCACCACTCGGCGGAGTGATAGCCGTTTCGGATGCAGTGCTTCGAGAGCGACGCCACAGTTGGAGAGCAGCATCTACTATGAGAGATGCGTCGCATGGCAGATTTACGGACCCCACTGCAGGGAACGCCTTCCTCAGTGCCACCTCCAATGCAGAGGCGTTGTGACTTACGACCAACAGCGGCCATGCGTGAAAGTGGGTGGTCTGCAGGAGGACACTGAGGTGAGAAAAGCCAGGGATTTGCTCCAGTTCAAGAAAAGCGATCCACATCCCGCTGGTCGATGTGGTTGAGATTTCTCCCGCTGCTGGCAACGACGTAGCGACAGTCACCTGAAGCCCACGAGCTTCGATGAGGCGACATACATGGGTGGGTGCCGCGCCCTCTAGTGCCAGGATTGCTATTCGGGTAAGAGGTAACATTATCGGAGGCTCCATCGATTCTAAATGAACGATAGAACAGTATTTAATCGCGTGGAAGAACTGAATGAGGCGGTTTCATCGATACTATGTCTTGTGCTAGCGCTGCCCTGTAGCGGGGTTAGTCGTGTAATCTGCGCTGGCGAAAACAAGAGGGGGCATTCAAAGGTGCCAACGAGAGTGTCGCACCTGAGAACCACACCCAATTTTGCCACCATGCTCCATGCCGGGTAAGACTGACGAATCGCAGGGCTGTTTCGGTCAAACGACCTTCGCTAACTCCTTCACAACAATCCCCGACATAATTTCACTGGTTCCACCACCGATCGGCATAAGTCGCAAATCTCGCCACCATCTCTCAGGCGAGAACTCAGTCGTGTACCCATAACCACCATGAATCTGAATGGCACGGTCAGCGATCCACACGGCATCATCGCATACCAGGCGCTTTGCAGCAGAGACGAGTAACTTACAATCTCTGCCCGCATTGAGCTCCGTAAGGGCGTGATGAGCAAGTGCCTCGCCCATTACGATCTTTCTATTCATCTCTGCTAGGTACGCTTTGAGAGTATCGAATTCGCCGATCTTCTTTCCAAAAGCTTCTCGCTGGTCGCAATACCGCTGAGACGCTTCATGGCACATCCGCGCACCGGCGAGAGATGTCAGCGTGAGCATCAACCTTTCCCAGTTGAGATTTGTTGCAGCCTGAATCCAACCATCACCGACTTTTCCGAGGATACAGGAGTCATCAACTTCTACATTTTCGAAGACCAGCTCTGCTGTATCGGAGGAGTGCCATCCTACTTTGTCGAGGGTTCGCGCAACCTTAAAGCCTGGTGTCGTGGTATCAACGACAAAGGTAGTGAAGCCCTTGTATCCGGCAGAGGTATCTGTTTTCGTCAAAACAAGAACGAAGTGTGCGCGGGCTCCATTTGTAATGAATGTTTTCGATCCGTTGATGAGCCATTTCTCACCTTTTTTAACTGCGGTCGTTCTGGCTCGTGCTAGGTCACTCCCTGCTCCCGGCTCGGTAAAAGCATAGGCGCCCAGCGCTTCACCGAGAACAGCTTTAGGAAGCCATTTCTTCTTTGCCTCGGTTGTTCCGTACTTTTCTAGAGCGTGACTAATAACGACTGAGTGCATGTTTACGCCAACGGTAAGCCCGACTGAAGCCAACTCTCCGAAAGCCTCACACCAGGCGCCGGCCATTTTGTAGTCGCCGCCGACTCCACCGTATTCTTCGTCGATGAGGAGGCCAAGATACCCGTTCTTACCGAGAAGAGTGAAGACTTCATTCGGAAAGCGGCCGGCCTTCTCCCACGCTGTTACTTTCGGCGATAGCTCAAGGGCAACAAGTTTTGTCACCGAATCGATCAGTGCCTCGTACTCTGCATAGTATGGATGTACTCTCACTGTAATCTCTCCGCTATAACTTCCGCTATATCACGCACGTTGAGACGCGACTCGTTGTCCGTCAGCTTTACGCCATCTTCCATCATCTGCATACAAAACGGGCAGGCAGTTGCTACTGTTGACGCGCCGGTCTCTGCCGCCTCTTGCGCCCGTATCGAGTTTACGCGCTCCCCGATCTTCAAATCCATCCAAAAGTGGCCCCCACCCGCACCGCAGCACAAGCCCTTCTCGCGGCTTCGATCCATCTCGATAATGGTGAGGCCTTTGACCGCTTTCAGTGTACTCCTCGGCGCGTCATATTCATCGTTGTAGCGGCCAAGGTAGCAGGGATCGTGAAAGGTCACATCCTTTAGGTCTCCGTCGGTGAGTGGGATCTTGTTCGCAGCGAGGAGACGCTTGAGCATCACCGAGTGGTGAATAATCTCAGGCTGCGCCCCATCGCTCAGATTGCCGAACTGCGGATACTCATTCTTGATGGTGTTAAAGCAGTGTGGGCAGTTCGCGACCAAAAACTTGAACGAGACGGATTTTAGTAGCTCGATGTTCTGTTTTGCCAGGGTTTGAAAGAGGTTCTCTTCGCCCAGCCGCCGAGCAGGATCTCCAGTGCACCCCTCCATACTTCCAAGGACACCGAAGGAGAGGCCCGCCTTCTGCATAATGCTCACCAAAGACTTAGCGATTTTTTGCTTACGTGGATCAAACGCCGAAACACATCCCACCCAATAAAGGTATTCAACCGAATCACCCGGTTGCAGTATCTTGACGTCAAGACCATCGAGCCATTTGATCCGATCCTCCGGCGCGCCGTACGGGTTCCCTCTAGTTTCAAGGGCTCGTAAAGTTGGTTGAGCCTCTGCAGGTATGGTGCCCTCCATGAGAGCCATGTGGCGTCTATTGCCAACGATCTGATCCACATGGTTGATGCCAACTGGGCAGGCCTGAACACATGCCATACATGTATTGCACGACCAAAAAACATCTGGATCAATCACATCACCAGAAATCTTATCGTCTGCGGCTACTCCAATTGATCGAACAGCACTCTGAACAAGGCTGTTTTGAGCGCGGAATTCGCCGTCACCCTTGTAGCCGTCACTCTCTTTACGAAGTCCGTTGGCGGGGAGGAAAATCTCTTTCACCAAGCTTCTATCGATAGTCGCGGCGAGCTGACTCAACGAGCTCCCGGGTTTTGGGCTGGGCAGCTTTCCTTGCGCGTGGAGGGCAAGAGCATGGTTGCGTGTATCGAGAATTAACCACTTCGGAGAGAGTGGTTTTCCTGAGAGATATGCCGGGCACACCTCCTGGCACCGGCCGCACTGGGTGCAGGCATCAAGGTCGAGAAGATTCTTCCAGGTGTAATCCTTAATCGTCCCGAGGCCGATCGAGAATTCTTCGCCAGCCTCGACTAACGCCGCAATATCTGCAACCGCTGGTAACGCCCCCTTCGGTCGAGGAGTGCTCGCAAAGAAGAGATTAAGGGGACTCGAGACAATATGAAAAAACTTCGTGTAGGGAAGTAGTGCGACGAACCCGTAAACGGTCAACGTGTGAAACCACCACGTAAGATAATGTAAAGTTTGCGCTCTATCGGGGGCTATAAACCACATACCTTTGGCGAAAAGGAGGCCTATAGGGGAGTACCCTGCCCACGGGTCGTGAGTCACGTGAATACGGAGCCCTTCCAGCACAAAACCCTGGACGACCAAAATTCCGAGTATGCCCAATACGAATAGGTCGTTCCACGATGTGTGTGAGGCATCATTTTTCTCAATCAATCGGCGGTGCGCAAAGTAGAGCACCCCGCCCAGCAGCAGGATACCAAACACATCTGCAAACATGGTCACATAGAGGTAGAACTCTCCTTGGTAAATCTTGATCCCTAGATCGTGGTGAATGAACACCATTGTTGTCGTAAAGGTTAGGACAAGGAACCCAACGTACATGAGGAGGTGCGCAATAGCTGACCCAGAGGTGCCGCGACTTACGCCGCGCTGAAAGAGACCATTTTGTATAACGTCGTCTACTCGAGTGAGCCACTGCCCCCAAAACTCAGGAGCCGCTTTTCCGGAGCTCCAGAGCTGGTAACGCTGAAATACCCCATTGAACCCTATGGCAAGTGCCACGAGGAGTAGCCCATAGAGCGCTACTACATTGGGAAGAGTATTGATATTCCACATTATCTCGCGAGTGGGGTTCATGCTGAAGCTCTCATCTTTTCGTCGTTGGTCAACTAACCTGGATTTCTCACGGACCTCGGCCTAATCGGCCGAGACATGAGAAATCCTTTGAAAAAATGGCCCTCCTTGGCCATTTTTTCAAAGCGGGGGTATCTGATTCGCCACGACACAGTGTCGAACCAAATACCCCCTACAAATCAGCGCTAACGCACTGATTTGGCAACACCATCCGGGTGTTGCACCCTGAATGCCG
>JAYVGZ010000113.1:0-3357 GCA_043771805.1 Pseudomonadota bacterium | reverse complement strand
CGCGCGAACGACCGGTGAACTGGCCCCTATTTCTCACACGACCAAGTGAGCCGTTGCGGGGCAACGATTGCAGCTTTGTTCTCGCCTGATCGCGCTCTTCATCTGAGAGTTTGAAATTTATAGCCTTCTCGCGAAGCTCTTTACGAACTGCGAACTGCTTAGTTGCCATTTTACGACGCTTCTCATTACGAAGAACAACACTCTTCTTGGCCATACAAACTATCGAGCTCTTTAACTAAACTGTTACTACCGAGGTGCTCTGAGCTGTTTCCCTTCCGAGTCGAGAGTAGCTTAGAGCGACGCTCTATAACTTACACCCCTGCAGCGAAAGCTGAACACGTCGAGAAGCACATCTCTCACGTATAATAAGGAACGTCCTCGAAGACCCACGCTACATTCCAAATGTCGGAAGGATAGCACACCTATTTCGTATGTCTATACCTGTCAACCGCTGAACCGACTATGGTTTCCAATGGGGGCGCCCCGTGTTCCCCGGGGCATCATGCTAACGCGAGCATGTTAAACACTTTGGCCTGAAAATTGAGGGTACGGGAAACGGGCTACTATTCCTTTCGCAACTGACTTAAACGAGTCCAGGAACTCCAATACGGAAAGATTAAGCATGCTTGTGGGAGATCTGGTTGAGAAGTATGACTTTTTAGCAACTAACGTAGGTCGAAACTAGAGAGCTACGCCGGGCAGTTTTAGGATGGGCAATATGAGACAGTTTTTGAAGTGGGCCGCAATTGCGGTAACCACGCTTATGGTTAGCCCCCTTGGGGCCGAGGAGGCTTCCGTTCCGAGCACTGGCGAGCTCCTTGTTGGGATGATTGTGCCCTCGTCGGGACCAGAGCGCGAGCGCGGAGAGGCGATGCGAAATGGAGCTACGCTCGCAGTCGAGTCGATCAATCGCAGTGGCGCTATTCACGGAGTACCGCTGCGACTTCGAGTCGAGGAATCCGGAGTCGACGGTCGATCGATGGTAAAGGCGTTTTCCGCCCTTTCGGTAGATCCCAATGTGCCGGTGGTTATCAGTGGAGGTGAGGACGAGGCATCGGTCATTAAGGGATTGTCTGAGTTGAACCAAACCTTGGTGATGAGCAACTCAATGCGAACTGACTCGCTCAAAGGAGTGTCGTCAATTCTTCGAGTTGGGAGGTCGCTTTCGGCGGCTCAGGCGGGGCTGCTCGCTTTGATGAGGGAGCGTCGCATAAGTCGAATAGCGCTCCTTCATGGAGATCAAGCTTGGGTTGAGGCGTCGCTCAGTCAGCTTTTGTTGTTCGCGAAGCCTGACGACCTAAAGATTGTTTCATCGAGCAAGATGTGGGATTCCGCTGGTAATCCGGAAGAAGCGTCCTTAGTGCGAGCGAGCACTGGAGCGCAGGAGTTTTTGTATCTTCTGGCAACGCATGGTGAACAAGGGCGGGCTATTGAGGCACTCAGAACTATGAAGAGCACGCCGCCCCTATTGACTCTTTTTGCTTGTAACTTTCTAAAAGCGATTCCTCAGCTAGAGGCTTACCGCGCGCCCGTTTACTCGATTGATGGGGCGGTTGATGTAAAGAACCCTGAATACCGAGAGATGTTCGAAGCGTTCAGTAATCGCTACCCGAAGCTTGAGCCTACTTTTGACACATTGGTTGCTTATGATTCAGTGAAGATGGTCGCGGCGGCGTACCGAGCTGGAATGGGAACCGGTAGTGAGATTCGTGATTACCTTACAAAGACGCGCGTCTTTAATGGAGCAGCAGGTCGCCTTGAGTTTACTATTGGCGGTGATTCCATTCGCCCCGTAGAGTTCAACGCAGTCTCGGAGGGGGTGTGCAAACGTATTGCTTTCGGGGGCGCAGAGTAGGTGCAGGACCTGGTTTTGACCGGACGTGAAGAGGTCTTGCGACAGCTCTCTTGTTACGTCGCGTTGAATACAGAGGACGATGAGCGAAGGGTGCGTATCGCAGCCTTCGTGGAGGCTGAGAGTTTATGTTGCTCGAGAACTCTGTCGGTAGGACACCTCACCGGGTCGGCGTGGGTAATGAATGAGAGCGGGACTCATGTCTTGCTCCTTCATCATCAAAAGTTAGAGAAATGGCTTCAGCCAGGAGGGCATGCAGACGGTGATTGCAATCTGCGTCGAGTAGCCGAGCGTGAAGTGAGCGAGGAAACAGGAGTTCGTCATTTGACCCCGGCCCTTAATACTATTTTTGATCTCGACATACATACGATCCCAGCGCGTGGAGATGAGCCTGCTCATCAACATTACGACCTCCGGTACGCCTTTATCGCGCAAGACGGGGAAAGCTCACTCACCGGTAATGAGGAATCAAATGACGTCCGGTGGGTCGCACTCTCTGAACTTGAGAATTTTACTCGAGAGGAGTCCGTTCTAAGGATGCGGTCTAAGTGGCTCTTAAGAATGTCTCCAGCTTCTTTATCTCAGAGCCTGCGCCATCGACCGTTTTGAGAGCGGGTGTCTCAAGGATAAATGGAATGTGCGCAAGAGATGGATGCATAAAAACCTTCTCCAGCGTAGCGCGGCCAATAAGGCCATCGCCTATATTTTCATGCCGATCGGTTTTACTCGCCAGCGCCGTCTTACTGTCGTTGAGGTGGATCGACCACACCTTGTCGAAAGAGAAAGCTCTGTCTACCTCCTCAAGCACTTTATCTAGCTCGCTCACGAAGTCGTATCCGCTTGCCCACATGTGCTGGGTATCGAGACCGAATCCAACGCGGTCTTTAGCATCGAGCTGGGAGTATATCAGTGATAACTCGTCTACCTTATCACCGATGACACTTCCAGAACCTGCAGCAACCTCCATAATAAGACGAGCGTTGGGTGGTGCCTTCTCCAGCACAGCATTCATACCAGCAACGACTCGATCGTACCCTTCGGCCTCATCAGGTTGGTCCTTCATGCTGCCAACGTGAAAAATAACTCCGTCACCCTCAATGCGCTCGCACAGCTCGAGGTAGTTAACCAGCGATGATTTTGCCAATGAAAATTTCTGAGGATCAGGAGTCGCCATGTTGATGAGGTAGATGGCATGGAAAAATACCTTCTCAACACCAGATGATGGGCGAAGTGCGAGAAATTCAGCCTCTGTTTCGGCTGGAAAAGGTGCAGTATTCCAACGCTGGGGTGCCGAGGGATGCATCTGAATTGTGTTAATCCCCAGCTCTTTTGCCGCGATGAGCCCATTGTGAAGGCCACCGGCTGAGGAAACATGGGCGCCGAAAAATCGTTTCATATACATCTCCTGTAAGCGTTCAGGGGGTGGAGTTAAAGTCCGAGCATCGTCCAGCCCCTCAGGGGCGGATTTGCGGATGCAAATCCGGGGTGAAAACAACTAGCCGTTC
>JAYVGZ010000112.1:0-6747 GCA_043771805.1 Pseudomonadota bacterium | reverse complement strand
GGTATCTACATCGTCCACCCAAACCAAATTGCTGCGCTGGTAACCCAAATCAATCGGCAAAGCATTCATAACACCTTGCGCACTCATAGCCTTGTCCGCCCCAATCGCGCTGTGTTCAACCTCTTGAAGCGCTTGCGGGATGGAATCCATTGATTGCTGAGAGTAAACACCTTCAATAAGAGCGCGATAGTCACCTGGTATCTCAATTTTGCCCCGTTCAAGCAGGCTTTTTGCTGCTAGCCAAAGTAGCCCATGATGTTTGTACACGAAGGCGCCGCCAGGAAATAACGCTGCGTACCACGAACGATCAGGAGGAACATCTAATTTTGGGGTCACGATTGTCAACTTTGCTGCACCCCGTCCTTCACTTTCGCTACGGCGGCCATCTTTATCACGAACATGTCGATGCAACCGACCAGCCCGCTGTATAACAAGATCTATGGGAGCAAGATCTGAGACCATTACATCGAAGTCGAGGTCCAACGACTGTTCCACTACCTGCGTGGCGATGAGGACGCGACCTGCTCGACTGTCTGGTCCACTGTTGGGACCAAAAAGCTCAAGTGTCGTTCCTTCCACCGCCAGTCGGTCTTTAAGCGCCAAGCGCGCGTGAAAGAGCAAAATACAATCGTCCGTACCAAGGCGCTGTAGGAGAAGCTCATACCCGTCTACGGCATCGGCAACCGTATTTCGAATCCAGACAGCACATCGACCGGCGGCTATCGCCGCAACTAGTACATCAAGTGCCCCCTCTACTGAGTGAACAGCCGATACAGATACCTGACGGCCGTTGGCAAAACGGCTCGGTAAAGGCAGCACGGATACCTTACCTGCCTTGGCTACTGTAACAAGTGGATAGGGATCGAGTTCAGGTCTTGGACTACTCAGCAATTCGGCACCAAAACTGTAGCACAGTTCTCGCCGTGTCTTGCCCGGTAGTGTCGCTGAAAGCAAAATCGTGGTTCCACCTTGGTAGGTATGATACTGAATCACCGCGCGGAGCAGGCTCTGCATGTAGTCATCGTAAGCATGGACCTCATCAACTATTAAAACGCTGCGGGCAAGGCCGAACAGGCGAAGACTCTGATGTTTGATTGGTAGAACAGCAAGAAGCACCTGGTCTACTGTCCCAACTCCAAATGCTGCCAAAAGAGCTTTTTTCCTGCTATCGCTGAGCCACGCTGAGCAGTAGGCTTCCGAAGCCTCCTCATAGCCAGGTGTACCAGTCGTATCTCTCCCCACGCTTGCCATGAATGTATCGTTTAGGTCCGCTCGGCCGTGAGCCAAAACAAGCGAAGCGACATCAGTAAAGACACGCCCATAAACTTGTGCAGCACGCTCGTATATTGAGTTTGAGGTAGCCATACTTGGGAGAGCAAAGAATACGCTCTGCGCAGCGCCACTCGACAGAATTCTCGAAGCAAGAGTGAAAGCAGCTTCAGTTTTCCCTGCACCGGTCGCCTCTTCGATAATATAAAGCGCGGGTGTTGCCGAAATGTCAACTTCACTTGCCCAATGCTGGAGCGGCGTAGGCGTCTTCAGGTGTGGGAACAAAGATTCAAAATTCACCCCTTCCCGTGCTTTGGGAGGTAGTACCCCGGTTTCTGCAACGGCACGAATAGCCTTCGGCAAGGCATGCTTCCTCCAATAATCGGCGAGAGGCATAGGGGTTGCAATCAAATCGAAGTAGGCTTGACTCGATCCAAGCCAGTCGCACAAGACGCAGAAACCTGCGAACTCCCATGATGCGCGCACGAAATGCTTTTCTCGAGATATCAGCTCCTCATCATTCATGGGGTACTGGCACTTAAACCCAGCGTCTCCAAAAAGCGTAAAAACATCCTCAGTAAAACACTTCAAACTTTCCAGGTTGTGAGGATGAAAAAGACGATCGTGGCCGCGGCTGCCGATCTCTGGCGGCTTTCCGTGGTGGCCAGTTACTGCGCGTAAAATTGGCAAGGCTATGTGTTGGATTTGCTCCACTTGATCGTCTGTTACACCTAAAAGCTTCCCCAGGAACCATGTCCGTATGGTGGGCGATACGAGCGCCAAGAAGCCAAGTGTATCGTGTCGCACGGGGTACGCGGCCTCAGATGAACGCGCTTGTAAGTGACTCAACAAATCTGGTCGAAGATTCTGAAAGCCGTCAGAAAATTTGCCTACATCGTGAAAGGCGAGCAAGGTGGCAACTAGACTTGGGACCGCCTCTTGCTTCACCATCATCGACTTCGAAAGTCGATAGCGTAGGTTAGCATCAGCCGTTGCGAGCGCCCATGCACACGCTGCAACATCCAAGGAGTGATAGGGCAAAAGATGATATTCCTCACCATCTTTAGCCTTTCCCCAGTATTGCAGATACGTCGTCCCACCCATGCACGCTCCAGAAACTAGCAAGGTAAGTATTTCGCCCAGGGGCTCAATCACGGCTTACAGTACCGGCGTACCCAACCACACACTCAATTGAACTACAAGCCTCGCTCACTTGAAGATCGACCTCGGCGCTGTCGGCCCGAACCATATCCATAGAAACCGTGGTGGTAGCGAGGCAATTGCTGTCGCCGGGTACGGTTTTGCTGACCCGGAACGAATCCTCTCCCGTGGTAACACCCTTGTAGGTGTTCCCAGTGGACGCACTAAGCACAACCCGCTTTCCATCCTGGTTAACGGTCCACAGAACGCTTACAACATCCGATACATTCAGAATAGACCGACAGGTATTTTGAACTTCATAAAGAGTTCCGCGATAAACACCAGCAATTCTCGCGGCAGATTGTTGGTCGCCTCCCCCACCGCCTCCGCCACAACCCACAATGCTTACGAGTGCGATTAGTGATGAACGTGTGAGCGAATTGGTCAGCAAGAATGTCTTCATATTTCTCTCTCCCTCGGTAGATCGATTACAGAGGGAGAGTGCGAGAAAGCACGAGCCGCATCAACTACCACTATCAAGACGTGATAGGGGTTCCGGCTATCCTCAAACTACCAGCCAGGAGCTCGATCTCTTCGCGCACCATGTCAGCTAAAGCTGGCGGCTCTACACGCTGAACGAATCGGCCCAGGCTTAAGATGCGTCGCACCAACTCAGGCGACAACATCGAAGGGAATTTTCTTATCAACACGGGCCCATCCCATGAATCCTGTTGATCGACCTGCCATGTATGAGCGGCATAATACTCAGCGCCGGGTGGAAGAATTCTAACAACGACATCGTGGAGCTCATTGCTGGCCCAAATACCAAAGCCTTCTAGCCAGCCAAGGTCGATCTCCTCAATCTCGAGAGGGCTCAGATCGAATGGCGAGAGGGACGGCTGCATAGACCTAATGAACGATGCGTTCAGAACTAGTCGCCGGCCGTTGTCAGTGCGGAACAGTACGTACACAGCACCGTCACTGAGATGGACTTTCTCCACGAGGCCGCGATATTCACGAGCATCAGTGTGACGCCACGGAGATTTATAGGTCAGCACAACCAGCGTCCCGACAGCCGCGGCGTTCACAAGATCGAGCACCCCAGCATCTGCCAAAGTAGCTACCGAGGTCAGATCGGCCGAGAAGCGATCCTCCAACAGGCGCAAATCGTGCGCTAGAACGCCTACACTTGCTGACGCGGCATTCCACAAGGACTCTATCGCCTTACGTATGTCGGTAGACCCTACCGTATCTGCTAGCTTGCACATTAGAAACAGCGCGCTAAATTCATCTCGCCCCGGCGGAAGAAATTCAAAGGTAAATGCAAGTTCTGTGAGTACGTATCCGCGTTGTGCCGCATCAAAGGCCACGGGAAAGCCGAACTCACTCTGCAATCTGTCAATTGTGCGCGCTGCCGTTGCCTTGGAGCACCCGTCAAATCGCTGGATCGCAGTGGTATTAGGATAGGTGTTGGCACGAAGTTGTGCGAGAAAAAACCTCGCCCGCCGAACAAAAGCGCTAGCATCTGCATTCATGGCAGTGAGTGTGGCCGATCCATCATCGCGTAGCAATCTGCCGATTCTACAGCGAATGCTACGTCGTCATGTCCAAAAAAAGGGTGCTCGTAACCAGCTTCCGCGTAACCGACGTCCCGCAAAATCAAGAAGCCTTCTTACAACTCTTCAAACACTGTCGAAACGTGTTCCTACACGCTTGCCGCGCCGGTTTATTCCCTTCAAATGCCGTCACACAACTCTGAGCACATTCAAAACGCGCAAGCTTCGCAGTCAGTTTACAAATTCGACAATCAAGAACCCCTTTCATACACGCACCTGACTCGCATGCAGTCAGCGCAGTATCATTCGTCGAGAAACAGGTATCACTGCAGCTCTTGACGGTATCCTGGAAAGGCTTGAGACAGGTATCTTTATCAGTGCTGCAACCTTTGTAACACAAAGCAAGTGTCTGATTCGTTCCAGCATCACAGATGAGAAGTGAATCTTCTTGGGTTGAGATACATTCTTTCGCACAGGTTCGCGCTGTTACGTTCGCGTCTCTCGCACACTGCCGGTCTGGGCTTGCAGCGAACGTCGGGGATGGTGAGACCAAGGATAAGAGAGCTACGGCCGCAGATAGAATGAATCTCATGAGAGGAATTCCTTTTTTTATAATGCGATAGGAACGCACAGGGGTAGTTACGACTTAGTGTAGGACTGGGATCTACAATACCGCAACTAAAATTTCCCCCGTCAAACTTGGCTGTAGGGTACCGCTACAACGCCCAGAAACTAGCCCGGTTCGCTCACAGGTTTTCGTAGCGAGAGGGTGAAGCACTTGGATAGACGTAGGAAAGATCGAGAATCGCGGGCGACACTGTGGTGAGCCACAGCGAGGTCGCGATTCTTGATGTTTCCGAAGTATATCCAAGTGATGCGCCCTCGCAGTAAAAAACTGTGAGCGAACCGGGCTAGGCCGCGGGCGAAGTGACCCAATTAATAATTCGCCTGCTTCGCCTCCTTCAACGTCAACTCCCCAAGAACCGTATCCGCCCTGAGCCTCCCCGCAAGATCTGAAAGTTCTTTGGACTTCTCCCCATCAACAACCTTCCCAACCGCATCACAGGCATTCGCCACCATATGATTGAGCGCAGGCACAATCTCGTCATCAGCAACATCCGAAGATAACTGACGTGCTCTACTCTCGGCCGGAAGCACCCGATCCGTATAGGGCAATCCCCTCCCCCTAACATAAATCGAAGTGAGGGCAAGCAACGCATCCGCCGCAAGCCCGGCCAGCTCACGATCGCCGCGGTAACTCACGTACATCGCAGCAGAGCGCGCAGAGATTGCGACCATAAAAGGACGCACAAACTCCTCCGGAAAAAGGTAATTTTCCGGGTCCTCGCCCAAGCGCTTCATCTCTGCACCCCATAGCTCTTTTTTCTTGTCGGCGGAAAGAAGAGACGTCCTGAATAAGCGCAGCTGATTCTTCATCGCGCTCACAAATGGCGCAGTCGCAAGTGCGGGATCCTTTGACGCCACATCAGCTTTAGTCTTACCGCTGGCTAGCGTCTTTGCTAAAAGAAGAAGTGCTACTTCCCTCGAAAGACTCGGATGAAAAATAGCTTTTTGGTTTCGCTCATTCAACTGGGCGTAAGCGGCAGAGGTCGCTATCTGGTTTACCGAATCGCGGAGTATCTTACTGAGGGCCGGGTCCGATGTCTCAAGTGCCCTCGCCAGTGAATGAAAGCCCTCGACACAATAGATTCTATACGCTGGAAGGATCGCTTTGTTCGGCTCGATATAACTCACATGTAAGAAGGTGGCAGTATCTTTGGCGAGTTGGAAATGACTCTGGTTCTTCGTCACCTCGAAAAGCTGAAGCGCCCGTCCTACAAGATCATAGTCGAGAGCCCCGGCGATCAGCCCGTCATCGCCACCATCCCAGAAGCGCTTCTCGAGCCAATTGGTGCTCTTTAAAGGATGCTTTTTGAGAAAACTATCGAGGCTTGCTGAATAGCGATCGAGGTGATGTTCCAATAAGATCAGCTTTGATGCGGTTGACCTCTCACTTGCAGTCGCCATGCCGGGGAACGAGGTATGTGCCAACACCGCTGTACTAAAAAAGAGAGTGTTGCGAAGGAAGTCGCGCCGACTCACGCCTCTGTCACTGTAGTCATCTAGAACCTTAGCGGCTGGTGACACTCTTGAAATTGAATACATCGCAAACCTGTCGAAATAAAATGCTTTCGGACGGCGAGCGCATAGAGTATCTCGCTGGCTTAGCCAACTCAACTCCTGCGCCCGTTCGGTGGAGGCTCACACGGGAGGGGTGGCTCGCTCTATTACACAAAGACCAGGCAGCTTGCACGTATTTCTCGGGTCACAGCCTACCCGGGAAGTGTCCCCTGCATCGACATGGTAGGCTGCGTTAGCCTGAATGCCTCACGGCATTCAGGGTGCACACCCGGACGGTGTTGCCAAATCAGTGCGTTAGCGCTGATTTGTAGGGGGTCTTTGGTTGGACACTGTGTCGTGGCGAACCAAAGACCCCCGCTTTGAAAAATGGCAAGGATGGCCATTTTTTTAAAGGATTTCTCATGTCTCGGCCGATTAGGCCGAGGTCCGTGAAAAATCCAGATTAGAGTCTCCTAGGGTAATTGAGTTTTGCCGAGAGCCCAAGCTAACGCCTGAGTGGCCGCAGCCATTTGATCGAAATTGAGCTTCTCTGAAGTATCCCTGGCCGTATGATAATGTCGATTTCTTAGGAATGCAGTATCCGTAACCATCACGCCTGAAAACCCGTGCGCCCAGTAGCTCCTGTGATCAGAGAACCCAA
>JAYVGZ010000111.1:0-3538 GCA_043771805.1 Pseudomonadota bacterium | reverse complement strand
AAGCAGGCTATTGATTCAGACTCTAATCAAACTGCGCAGCTCGTTGCGGGAAGACTCTTACTCCCTCAGGCGTGCTTCGCCTCAAAGATCGCGGTTGATGGCGGATTTGCAACGGTGACGAGAGAAATTGATGGTGGTTTAGAAACTATCAAGTTGCCACTTCCATGTGTCGTCTCCACCGACCTTCGCCTTAATGAGCCACGATATGCGGCACTGCCCAACCTGATGAAAGCGAAGAAAAAACCGTTTGAAGAGCTCTCGCTTGAGGGGCTCGGAATCTCTCCTGAGCTGAAAGTTCGGGTCAAAGGAATGTCACTGCCGGCGGGGCGTAAAGCAGGCCGCAAAGTTGGAAGTGTCTCAGAGCTAATAGAGGCCCTTCAGAAAGAAGCCAAGGTTTTATAGGTGCGGCAGGTAAGGCCTACCCATTTAGCTGCAACGTAGGTTCGTATTTTGGAGTTTTCCCCGTATGAGTAAAGTTCTTCTTTTCATTCAGCACGAGCAAGGCAAGGTAACGAAAGGCTCGCTCATAGCACTCACCGCTGCCCAAGAAATGGCCAAGGTGTGGGGCAAATCGGGGATCTGTGTTGTAGCGCTTGGCCCGGGTGCTCAGGTGGCCGCCCAGGAGATCCTTCAGTTCGGGGTTGAGAGTACACGGTTCTCGGAAAGTGCATTGTTTGAAAAATATCGAGCTGAACCGTACGCGCGCGGTGTGGTTATTGCTTCGAAAGAGATGGACTGTGACACGGTCGTGGGCCTTGCCACGAGTACCGGAAAAGACCTTTTGCCGCGCGTCGCCGTGTTCTTGGATGCTGCGCAAGCTTCTGATGTTATCGCAATAAACGCAGATGGATCGCTGAAGCGCCCTATGTATGCTGGTAACATTTTGGCGGACGTGGAACTGAGTACCACATCTCGCGTCGTTTCTGTTCGTGGTACTGCCTTCGCTCCCGCTCTTCCTATTGGGTCGTCAGGTACCTCCGCGGAGCTGGCGCTGGCATCAGACTCGGAGCTCGTCGAACAGCCCCGTTTCGGTGAAGTGTTGTCAATCGAGACCGCAAAGGCCGATCGGCCTGAGCTCTCTGACGCCTCCGTTGTGGTAAGTGGCGGACGAGCCCTCGCTTCAGCCGAGAACTTTGAAAAAGTAATCTTCCCGCTCGCTGATGCACTTGGGGCTGCTGTTGGGGCGTCCCGTGCCGCAGTCGATTCAGGGTATGCACCGAACGACTGGCAGGTAGGACAGACCGGGAAGGTCGTCGCACCTTCGCTCTATATCTCTGTTGGCATCTCCGGGGCGATTCAACATCTTGCGGGGATGAAAGACTCTAAAGTCATCGTTGCAATCAATAAAGACGCCGATGCGCCAATATTCGAAGTGGCTGACTACGGCTTGGTAGCAGATCTCTTCACGGCTGTTCCCGAACTTACTGAAGCGGTAAAGAAGGCGCGATCATAAAGTGAATTGGACGAGCAAAGTATATCAACGAATGGTGCAATGTTCAGGTGGTCAACTATGCGGCGGGCTACTTAGATCAATGGCTCTCCTCGTACTGTTATTAGTAGTGAGTTGCAACAAAGGATCTACGCAGCTACCCATGGTACAGATGCAGTTCAAGCACCGTGATGGCACAATGACCCCACCTTTCTTCGTTGAGGTAGCGAGCACAGAGCTCCAACGCCGAAAAGGGCTGATGTACCGGGGCAAGATGGCGGAAGACCACGGCATGTTGTTTCTCTTTGCTGGCGAAGAGGAGCAATCGTTTTGGATGAAGAACACAATCCTCTCACTCGACATGGTTTTTGTTTCGAAGGATTGGAAGATCGTCGGGATCCTCGATAGTGTGCCACCTCAGAATGAAGTTCCTCGTAAGGTCGATGGATTGAGTCAATTCGTCGTTGAGTTTGGCGCTGGTGTGATGAAAAAATTTGCGGTGCAAGCGGGGGATGAGGTGATAGTAGTTGGAGCGCTTCCTGTCGCTGAGTGAGCTTTGTGAATGACGGCCCCCACTAGCGCACGGTGGGTAGAGCCCCACCATCCTCCCCCACTATCTCTCCCCCCACTATCTCTCTCAGTGATCGCGCGGTCGAACGAAGCAGAGCCATCACCTGCTCCGCCCCAAAGCCATACACCTTTAATCTTTTGTGCGAGCTTGTCGCTCGCTGCTTAGTTGCTCATTTGGAAAACGTCACGCTGGGTTTGCACTATGGCTAGCCGCCACCTAATGCCTCATACGCTCTCTGTATTCGAAGAAACCTCTGCTCCCCTTGTTCTAACAGCTGCCCACTCACGCCGCGGCTACGAAGTTTATCGGGGTGGTACTCCTTAGCGAGGGTTCTGTACTGCTTCTTAACCAAATCAAGAGATACTCCATCCGTGCATCCAAGCTCTTTGTATGCCCATAATTTCGGGCTGTCGGCGCTCCTGGCTACTCTTTTAGACTGTTTCGACTGGGAGTGGTAACGCGATTTATGTGAGTTGTTCGCTCGTTGCAGTTCGTCATCTGCCCTAAGAAGACGGGAAACGGTTTGAGCGACAAGAGTTTCGCGAAGCCCAAAAATTCTGCAGGCGTCTTCTAATAGCTTTTGCTGTCCTGGGTCGATGTCGTGATCGCTCATGGCGATTGTCACGAGTAACTCAAGGCCGAGTTCAAGATCTGAGCGGTTCCCGGCTACTCGTTGGACATACCGTTCCGCGTATCGCGCGAAGGGGACACCTGACGTTCGCGCGTCTTGAAGCACCTTCAAAGCGGCAAGCCGTGCTGTGGGGGAAGCTCCAGCTGTCAGCCGTTCAACTACGGTGCTCAACGTCACAGACTCACTACTTTCGAGTTTTCCGTCCGAAAGTGCCATCTGCACACTCATGCAGTAGAGGGCGTCGTACCGGCCGCCCTTTACAGAGTCACTGAGAATCGAATAGAGGCGGTGGAGAACGGCTTTTGTCGGGTTGTCTGCCGCCTCAAGCTCTTCGCGACTAGGAAGTAATCCTGATTCCACGGCGAAGCTGCGAAGGAAGAGAAGCATTGGAATTGGTAAGAGGGTTATGGCCAGGGTTGCAAGCCCAAAGAGTGAAGGCGGGTGCTCACCTACACAGTAGTTAGATGGATTTCGGGGACTGTACCAAAGCGGTACTTTCCCCTCGGGGTAGGCACCCTTGAGATGGGAAGGTAGGAAGTGCTTTCCGTTCCATTCACAGGCGATAAATCCTAGAAGTCGATTATGCGACAATTTCTCTCGGGCATACTGTACTGAGGCCGTAAACTTCTTTCCATCCTTCCCCCACCAGGAGAGGGAGGATTGGTGCTCTGGGGACCGCGAAAGAACCGTAGCCGTCTTGAGATCCCCGTAAAAATTCAGTGCAATTACTCGGCAAGCAGATTGGAAGAAGTAGACCCACGCAAATGCGAAGATTACAAAGAAGACAAATGTTAATCTCTTCCTCATCCGAAGCCCTGCAAGTACGTGACAATAGCGACCGACTCTCTTGAGTGAGGGCACCTACACCTAAGATTCAAGAACGAGTGATCTATTGATCCTCGGGACG
>JAYVGZ010000110.1:0-4268 GCA_043771805.1 Pseudomonadota bacterium | reverse complement strand
CGAACCTATGTTTTGGCGAAAGCGAAAAGAAGATTTTACGAACTCCTCAACGGCAGCACCCATGGCTGGCGGTTTCTCTCGTGGGGTCGCAGAGGTTGGCGAAGATTTTAAGCATCGCACCTCTTCAGCACCAGTTCCTGCCAATAGTGATGGAGCCCCAGGGGCGTGGGCGGTTGGTGGTCGGGACGGTGTTCGGGACGGTGGTCCCCAAGCAAGTCGTCGTGCAGCTCCCGAACGACCCTTGTTCGTCTTACCGAAAGGGTATCGTATCAACGGCACGCTCTTCATCGCAGGTAATGTTCGGATCGATGGGGAGCTTTCTGGGCGCGGGCTAGTAGCTCATAAAGTAGAGATCTCAGTATCTGGACGGGTTCGTTGCGCCGTTGAGGCCTCCGTGATTCTTGTAGAGGGGGTGGCGCAGGGTGGGCTGCAAGCGCGAGACCTACTTGAGATCCGAGCCGGCGGTGAAGTGATGGGAGACGTCGAAGCCGCAAGCCTGCGCGTTCTGCCGGGGGCTATTCTCTCTAATGCCCGCTGCGCTGTTGGAAAATAAAATTATTTCCGGTCCTCGGAGGTGTATGCCTGCCTCGCCAAGCAAAAAAAACTGCCGGGACGTCCCCCGTTTAATGGGGGGGCCGTTCCGGCAGGGTTAAAGGTAACCGCTACGACGCGTTATTCTGATTTAGCTGGACTGTTTTTTCCGGCGCCTGAGTCGAAAAGCGTTTTCATTCGGGTAGCCTTACCGCGGAGAGGTCGGAGATAGAACAGCCGCGCGCGACGAACTTTGGCACGCGAGACAACTTCGATTTTCTCGATTCGTGGGCTGTGAAGGGGGAAGGTTCTCTCAACGCCAATGTTGTAAGACACTTTGCGCACTGTAAAAGTCGCGTCACTGTGTTTGCCGTTATTCCGCTTTAGGACAATGCCTTCGAAGATCTGAACGCGCTCTTTGGTTCCCTCTACAATCTTGGCGTGAACACGAATCGAGTCCCCCGTGCGGAACTCCGGTAGGTCTGTTCGGATGAAATCCTTGGAGAGGCCAGCAACGATACTTTCGAAGCTTCTTTTGACCGCGGTCACTGGGGGGGTGGCTGCTGTTTCTGACATGATTACATCTCCGAGCAATTTTATTTGCGAACTAAACTTTGATACTCTAGTGGGCGTTGTTGACGCCCGTAATTTTCAACTATTTGCACAACTATTTGCACAACTATTTGTACAATCGTCTGGAGCTTGAAGGCTCACGTTGCTGAGTTGGCAGTTACCTTGCTACTTGTACCTTGCTACTTGCGGAAACCACCGAGTGTCAAACAGCTCGAAGAGATTCCGAGAACCGCAGGGCAGGAGACCGTAGCACACTGCCGCAACTAGTTCAAATGTCGTGGAAGCGCTGAAATTGTGTTTGCACATGCTAAGCGCGTTTGCTAGGCTCACGCTCCTAACCTTCTGAATCTACTAAGGAGTGGCTCTTGGCAGCGATACCTCAAATCATTCGTAAAGCGAAGAAAAAGCGGACGGCGCGGGTTTCTTGGACGAAAGATCAGGAGTTGAAGTATCGCGGGCTGGTATCCGAGCTTCAGACTCGCGGTTTCGTTGTGCGTCGAGAGGAGCTCAAACGTGGGCACTGCTGGAAGGCTCAGAGCGGTGTCTGTCGATCGCTGACCGAGAAGCTTATTTTTATCGACAGTCGTCTCAGCGCCGAGGATCAAGTGGCATTTCTTGCCGGGCAAATTGTCCCTGAGGGAGCGAACTAGAGCATTACTTGTGCCGTAAGTTTTTTTGCTAGAGGCGCAGTATTTCGCAACTCTAAAGATCTCGTAGCACCGAACGTCGCATGCAATTCAATGGTGCGCGGCGTCGAGTGAAGTTAAATTTTCGCTGAGACTCCGCTGAGACTCCGCTGGGCCGGCACCATTTTTCGCTGTCGCAGGGAAAATTCGCGGGGGTTGCTTTTCGTTTGTTGAAGCTGCCATCATGCTGTGTTGGCCCGTCTGCTTTAGAAGGAATGTATGATTTTTGATTCCCTCCTTGGACTTTTCTCTAATGACTTAGCCATCGATCTTGGCACAGCGAATACACTCATTTACCAGAAGGGTCGTGGAGTAGTGTGTAACGAGCCCTCTGTTGTTGCTGTTCAGAACGACCCAGTAACGGGGCGGAGAAAGGTTGTTGCAGTTGGTACCGAAGCAAAGAATATGTTGGGCCGTACCCCCGATTCAATCACGGCGATTCGTCCGATGAAGGATGGTGTAATCGCGGACTTTGAAATTACCGAAGAGATGCTCCGTTACTTCATACGTAAGGTACACAATCGACGTACCCTCGTTCGTCCCCGCATTATTATTTGCGTTCCGCATGGAATCACGGAAGTAGAGAAGAGGGCAGTTCGTGAATCGGCGGAGTCGGCAGGCGCCCGTGAAGTGTATTTGATTGAAGAGCCCATGGCGGCAGCGATTGGAGCTGGATTACCAGTTACTGAAGCATGTGGGAGCATGATTCTTGATATTGGCGGTGGAACTACTGAAATTGCCATTATTTCGCTCAAGGGTATCGTGTATTCGCGATCCGTACGAGTTGGCGGTGACAAGATGGATGAGGCGATAGCGAACTTTGTTCGGCGCCGTTACAACGTTCTTATTGGAGAGCGGACAGCTGAGCAGGTGAAAATTAGCATCGGAACTGCCATGCCTTCAGGGGAAGACCTGCAAATGGAGGTCAAGGGTCGTGACCTACTCCAGGGAGTGCCAAAGGCAGTAATGATCTCGGAAGACGAGGTGCGAGAGTCTCTGATGGAACCGATCAATCAAATAGTCGAAGTTGTTAAGATAGCTCTCGAAAAGTGTCCGCCTGAACTCTCCTCCGATATTGTTGATCGCGGCATAGCCATGGCTGGGGGTGGCGCGATGTTGCGGAACCTCGATAAACTGATTGCTCGCGAAACAGGTATGCCAACACTGCTGGTCAAAGATCCTCTTTCTGCTGTTGTAATTGGTTCGGGAGCGGTGTTAGACCAACTTGATATCCTTCGGGATGTAGTGATTCAGTAGCCTGTTTCCCTCGCGACGGTCTATTGGCTGTTAAATTCTGTGAGACCTGAATGTCCGTTGGTATCTCATCCCGCGCTCGGGTAGCTGTAACCTCGTTCTCGCTTCTGTGCGTCTCACTCCTCCTAACGGCGTATAGCGCCAAGAATCGTAGCTTTGGTCAACTTGGTGAGAAATTAGTAGCTGAGACTCTCTCACCACTTCAAGGACTGGTTCATCTTATTGATGATTCTGGAGCTTCCATTTGGGAGCGATATCTTTTTCTTGTTGGAGTGCAGGGAGATAATGAGGGGCTTCGAGCGAGGCTTGAGCATCTGGAAGGCGACCTCGCGCTCCTTCAGGAGTTCAAGGGTGAGAACGAGCGACTTCGCAAATTACTTGAATTCTCTAAGACCTCTGATCTCTCGGGAGTCGTCGGGTCCGTAGTCGGTTATGACCCGAGCGGCTGGGTAAAGGGGATTGTTGTTAACAAGGGTAGTTCCAGCGGGATATCGGCAGGTATGGCTGTGATACATGCCCGTGGAGTCGTTGGACAAGTCATTTCGGTCAGCCCCTCAGCATCTCGAGTCTTGTTGATAAATGATCACTCCAGCGGTGTTGATGCACTTGTTCAGGGGAGTAGAGCGCGCGGGGTAGTAGAGGGATCTGGCTCGACCACGAGCGAGCTGCGGTACATCAATCGCGACTCTGTGCTGAAGGCAGGTGAGCTTGTTTTGACTTCAGGGATGGATGGAGTTTTTCCAAAGGGGCTCGTGATTGGAACAGTGTCTGCGGTCAAAGCTAGCGGCGGCGGCCTGTTTCAAACTGTTGAAGTCTTTCCGGCCGTCGATTTCTCGAGGCTTGAAGAGGTTCTGATTCTTACATCTATTCCTGTTGTTGATACCGTTGAAGCGGGCGCGCTCCCGGTTCGGCGCCCGCGTGAGGAAGAGTAATGATGTCGGAGTGCAGTCGATGAAGCGCATCTGCGGGCTTTTATTGTGTGGGATGATCGCCGTCTTTATTCAGGGGGCACTTCTCCATTGCGGGCTCAAGGCTTATTTAATGCCCCAACTTGTAATCTTGCTTGTAGTGTATCTAGCGTTCCATGAAGTGAATGCGGTTGTTACTTTTGTCGTTTTTGGCTTGGGCTTACTACTCGATTTTTCCTCGGCAATACTTGTAGGCCCTTGGGCAGGGGCGCTTGTGGCAATTTACGGCGTGCTTGCGGTGTTATCACAACGTCTC
>JAYVGZ010000109.1:0-3934 GCA_043771805.1 Pseudomonadota bacterium | reverse complement strand
ATCTTGCACCTGCCGCGGGGTCTGAACATGGTTAGCGGCAGCTTGCACACCGCGAGGTGGCCAGCTGCCATCAGTGTTGTGGGTAGCAGCAATTTCATTCTCGGCAAGCGACCGAATTCGTGGATCGGTCGATGTTATATACGAGGTCACCGCTGGGGCCGTGAGCCAGTGCAGAACGTGTTGTTTAGTTTCTTCAAGGCGTGGTCCAAGGTCAAGAAGGTCCGTGACCTCTCCTAGGCATGATTCCACGATTAAATCGGGGATTTCTGCAGTTACCTGCAGATGGGCAGCCGTAGCACTGAGGATTGAAGCAATAGGAGTGAATCGGTGAATCTCTAGAGCCGGAACGAATTTGAGGCGCAAAATCGCACTGAGAAGAATGTTAAGCTCGAAGACGGATTCCTTGGTTCGGATGGGAAGCGCACTTTTGACCAATTGCCCCGGAAGCTCCGGACCCGACAAAAGAGTGGCACCCTCTTTGATAGCATTGATTGCCATCGCCATGAGTCGATTGCACTCCATTTGTTGACCAGATGGAAGGCAACATATGTCCATCAACACATCAGCATTCTGCCAGATCGGTAAGTCCAGCTTCTTTAGGTTGACGATAGCGCCGAGAAACCTCGACGTGACGATGGCCCTGCGACCACGCTCGGTGGGGTTTGACACTACGGAGAGATCTCGGGAGAAATCGCTTTCGATAAGACCCCGGGCGAGAGAAACGAGCTCCGAGAGTGGTGTCTTGCTCGCAGCCCAATTGAGCAGAGTGCCGCCGTAGCGGCTAATCTGATCGCCAGATCTAGTTTGGCTGCAAACTCCCGCCAACAGTGCAAAGTCAGAACTCAATTTGTAACCATCAATCGAATCTTCGTCCACAAGGGCGAGAAAGCGATTGGTGATATCGTCAGCTGAGTTTTGCCACCCCGGGCATGACTTATTTAAGCGAAGAGCTAAAACTTCAAGAGGTGTGATGGTGTAGGAGGGAGTTGGGGAAACTTGACGAGCCGGCTGGATAGGTTGCAAATTTCGGAAGTAACGAAAACTCCTTACTGAAGCGGTAGCCTTGGTGCCTTGGGGAGTGACGGCAGTTTCTACAGACGCAGTCGGCCGCGCTTGCGGAAGGCGGGAACGGGCTACATCAAGAGCACAGAAGAGCTTAGAGAGCGGTATTCCGAGCTCAAGGCTGAGCGACAACTGAAACATCACCTCCCTCTCAGAGATCCCACTTCCGAGCAGAGCGAGGCACCATGTGCGATCTTCGGCCGAGGAACGGTCGTGTTTGGTGACGATTTCGGTCGCTGACTTTAAAAGCAACAACGCTGGACGTAAATCTCTCGTATCGTACCGGTTCACGGCTTGGTTGGAGGCTTCGTGGTGTGAGCCTTGAACGCTGCTCAGGAGGTTCACAATCGCGCTGTCGAGCAAGGCTAAAGATTCGGGAGAGTCCTGCGACATAGACCCTGACCCTGCCCTTGAGGTGAGCACTCGCGATGCATCCCGGAGTAGAGTGACGTAGGCGCGCAGCGATTTAGGATTGTCAGATCGCATCTTCGCCAAAAGCGTTGGCATTTCGTAAAGAGTAAGCACCTTGGCAAAGCGGGAGGCTCCTAGAAGTGCCTCGCACTTATCATGGGAGCATGCAACGTGCCAGAGATTCCGTAGAAACTTTGGTGAGTCCGAAGTTTGTTCGGGGAGCAATTCGGAAAGCCGCTCGGGGAGTTGATCGAGCATGCTCATAAATAGGTCGAGTCTGAGCGCTGCCAAATGTGGCGTTTCGTCGGAAGAAACGTGATGAAGCATCTGTTGGCACAACTGCGTGGGGACTTCGCGCCGCACCCACCGTGCTACAAGATTAATGAGTGGCGCTGAAGTGTGGGGCTGGAGGGGATTACCCTCATTTATCACTGCAAGTGCCCGGGCTAAAGATCCACACAATCGAACTGAGTCACGCGAACTGCGATCTCCCAGGTATATTGCAATAAAACAAAGGTCTTCCCTAATTCGCTGAGAGGCTTTATCGGAGGAGTCTGACCCACTACCTTGCGACAAAGTGAGTGATGGGTAAGGGCACGTGAGCCGAACTATTCGGCCGAAATCTCCGGGTACCCAAAGGTCTCCATCGAACTGATTTCCTTGCTCACTGTGTCCCGACCGTCGCTCAGCCAGATGCAATGGTAGAGCGAAATTGCTAAATCGCTCTAATGTGGCGAGTGGTTCAGACGGCGCGGTGTCTTCACTATCTAACTGTGAACCAACGGAGTTATTCCACGTATGGAATGCTGCACCGAAAAAACAGCTTTCCCACGATGATGGTTCGTCAGAAGTCGACGCTCCTGGTGCACCCGGTGCAGCATTGAGACTACGAATCTCGTCGACCGGAGAAGGAGGAAATGAAAACATGAATGTGACTCTCCTGAGCGGGCATTATGCGTCAAGCAAGAGGGGTGCACAACCAAATGGAGGCCCCTACTCGGGCTTCGGGAGCTCACATGTGGCGGAGCGCCTCACCGTTTATCAGTCTCGCGGAATTTACACGTCGCAGGAGTGCTGAAGTGCGCTGACTGACCCTGTTGAAATCACGCGCTGTTTCAAAATGTTCGAGTAGCACCGGGCTGAAGCTCGACCATTTCGACACCATATTTGGAACATTCAGCCGAGAATTCCGCCGAGGTTCCCGTTAGCACACTAAAGGTATTGTGGTGAATCGGTATAGCCAATTTGCATTTAACCATCGAGGCCGCACGCGCTGCCTCTCTGGGCCCCATGGTAAAGCGATCGCCAATCGGGAGGAGTGCCACATGAGGAGCGTACAGCTCGCCGATCAATCGCATGTCAGAGAAGAGCTCCGTATCTCCAGCGTGATACACGCTCCATTCAGGGCTCGAGACAATTATGCCACATGCCTCACCCGCATAAAGAGTTGCATGGGCGGTATCGTATGAGCTCGAATGCAATGCGTTCGTAAGCCGCAGCGATACGCCATTGATTTGCACAGCGCCCCCTTTGTTCATCGGGATTACTCTCTCCGCTGGGATTCCTTCACCGATCAGGATCATCGCAAGCTCAAACGTTGCAGCTATATAAGCAGAGGTGGATTTAGAAAGTCGAACAACATCCCCTGCATGATCAGAATGTCCGTGCGTGAGCGCAATAATGTCGATATCGCTCGGGTTCTGTAGCGCCTCTGGGCAGAGCGGATTGCCCTGTAGCCACGGATCAATTGCTATCTGCTTTCCAGCTATCTTAACAAATACGGCCGAGTGGCCAGCGTAGGTAATACTTCTCTCATTCATAGATGTTCCGTAAACTAACTAAAAAGGTGAAAACCGAGCTGCTTTGCCTGCTGACGAGCCGCGGCAGAATACACTACTTGGGTGCCGTCTAACGAGATGTTGTTTTGCGTTATACTACTCACCACCCAGGGATAAATCCGATGCTCTTTTTCGAGCACCCGATTCTGAAGAGTTATTGGGGTGTCGTCCGGAAGGACCGGCACAGTTGCTTGTGCTATCGGCGACCCTGTATCGACGCCGGCATCAACGAAGTGAACCGTACAGCCATGGACCGTCGCGCCACTTTCAAGAGCGCGTTCGTGGGTGTTCAGCCCTGGAAAAGCTGGAAGGAGCGAGGGGTGTATGTTGATTAGGCGCCCTGAGAACGCTTCGATGAACTTATGGGGAAGAATCATCATAAAACCAGCAAGGGCTACAAGGTCAGGCTTCGTCGCCAGGGTGGCCTCCAAGGTAGCCGCTTTGTGGGCAGCTATAGATGGAAAGCTCGATCGCTCCAGGCAGTAACCGGGTATGCCCGCATCGCGAGCCAGGGCTAGCCCTCCTGCCTGTGGGTTGTTTGAGATGACGGCTTTAATAAAGTAGTTCGAGCTCTGCGAATCCGCGCTACGAGCGGATTTCGCAAGGAGCGCCTGTAGATTACT
>JAYVGZ010000108.1:0-2896 GCA_043771805.1 Pseudomonadota bacterium | reverse complement strand
CGCCATAGTTCACTATGGCTCCGGTTTTTCGAATTCCTCCCGCTCAAATCTGAACCAAATCTGGGCGCCTAAATGTCTATCTTATTAATTCACAAGTCCCAACTGTACGAGCGCCGCTCGCGGCGCGAAGCGCACGCGAACGGTAGCACAACTACTTCTTTAGTTCAGGGAAGAAGAGCTTGATCTCAGTAGCTGCGTTATCAAGGCTATCAGATCCGTGAACGGCATTAGCTGCAATGCTCTCTGCGTAAAGAGCGCGGATTGTACCAGCATCAGCTTTCTTCGGATCGGTTGCACCCATCAGCGTGCGGTTCAGGTTGACTGCATCCGGCCCTTCGAGCACCGAGATAAAAACAGGGCCCGACACCATGTAGTCAACGAGCTCGCCGTAGAACGGACGATCCTTATGAATAATGTAGAATTCCCCGGCTTCATCAGGCGTCAGGGTTACCATTTTTGCAGCAACAATCTTGAGACCGGCTTCTTCAAAATGAGAGAGGATTTTGCCAACTATGTTTCGCGCAGTCGCGTCTGGCTTAATGATTGAGAGAGTTCGTTGAGTCATGCCTAACATCCAATAAATACGTCAATTTAACCGGCCAGAGTATAACCGCCGAACGTCAGTAACTCAAGTCGCGGGCTTCTGTCGGTCTCGGTACCGCTTACTCAACGCCTGTTCTACTACTTTCGGAACCATCGCTGACACATCACCACCCAGCATCGCTACCTGCTTTACTACGCTGGAACTAATGTAGGAGTTCTCCTCCCTTGCGGTCATAAAGAAGGTCTCGATACCTGGGGCTAACTTTCGGTTGATAAGCGCCATTTGAGCCTCATAGTCGAAGTCAGAAATAGCGCGTAACCCTCTTATAATTACACGACTATTTAGGCGCTTTACAAATTCCACAAGGAGGCCTGAAAAGCTTTCAACCGTCACTCTATCCTTCGCCCTTTGGAACTGTTTCTGAATGATTCGAACACGCTCATCAGGTGAGAAAAGAGTGTGTTTTGATTGGTTGATAAGTACCGCTATCGTCACCTTGTCGAAGACTTCTAACGCGCGTTCTACGATATCAACGTGCCCCTTCGTGAGAGGGTCAAACGACCCCGGAAACACGGCCAGCCAGGTGGCGCGGCGTGGCGCTCTTACGGTTTTCATCCTACCTCAAAAATGGAAAAAATAGTCAGGTGGGGAGACCGCTGGGGTATAACACCCAGAGCCCCTGCTCTTCAAGGCGGTGAGCAACTGCTTCCTTTGCCGACAAATGAGACTGACCAGTGTCACTCGACCTCTCTGCCGCTCGTTTCTCCGCAGGGTCTTGTCCCTTCAACTCTACACCGACTATCCTGGAAAGAAGACGAAGGTTCTTGAGGATATTTCAGAAATGGATTTTAAACGGCTCGCTGCAAAACAGAAACGACACAACGATTGGCTTCGATTCTCTGATGAAGAGCTTCAGGACCTTACGCTTAAACCAGCGATCTTGGGTCGCCTCTGTGACTACAAAAAGGCCTTAGCCTCGTGCTGGTCAAAGGGTGCTGCGACGCCGGATGACGAATTACTTATCTCATCCATTGAGCGCGACTTGGAGCAGTTGAACAACGAAGCGCGCCTTCGTGTTCCGGGTCGAGCGGGGTCGCAGTAATGGTGGACGAGACTGCTCTCCTACAACAGATGCACCCCGAAGGCGCCTCCTCAGCCAATACCGAGTCTCGGCTCGGCTTTTTATTTGGAGTATTGCTTCTTATAGTCGCAGGAAGCACCGCAACTTACGTTGGATACAAGGTCAAGACTGCTCAACAAACAAGAAAAGCGGCTGTATCGTTGGCCTTTTCTGCGCTGGCGGGAGATCCTTCTACGATCTCAGACTCATCAAAAGTCATCACATTGCCATCGTCAGTGTCTACTACCGATCCTGCCCCAAGAAATTTCGTATCGGTGTACCAGCTAAACGAGTGGGTGCGAACATGGGGACTCGGTAGAACGCTTCAGGCTTTAGATCCCACTGTTGTCGTCGATGCTCTGCGCGGCCTCGAAGCGATCGGGGCGAGTGAGGCATTTCATGCAACTGAAGAGAGCTGGGCCTTGATGCATGATGAAGGTGTGCCTTCTCCGTCGCTTGCGCCGCCGAGTCAGAAAGAGAGCGCCAAGGCTGCTCGTATTGCTCGTAGGTACGACAGGTCTTTTATAAGAGACGTTGAGGCGAAGTTGTATCGGTATCTTGTGGAGCATAGGGGGAAGATTCAGGTTTCTGGTGCTAACTCAGTAGTCGGCGCCCCATAGATTTTCCCGCTATCGAGAATTTAAATCCTGTAGTACCAAGGGCGGGCTATCTTAATTCGATAGTAGTTCTCTAAAAAACGTAGCCGTTAGCGGTAGGTATTCCATGAAGAAAAACGTTGCCCTCATAACATTAATAGTAGCACTCGCCACAGCTCTCGCCTCAAGCGCTTCTGCGACTCCCTACTGCCAGCCGTGCCCATACGACTGCGACGAGATCGGACTAGGGGATAAAGACTGTAGCGAACTTCCGGGTAGAGGCAGCGCGTGCTGTGTTGACCTAACAAAGAAAGGGCTTGAACTCGCTCAGGAGCAGAGTTCGGTCGATGATGAGGATGAGGATGAGGATGACGACGAGCAGTGTCCTGCTGGATTTGAAGAAAGCGAGGAGAAGTGTACGTCGGAAGAGCGTGCGGAAGGGTGTAAGGATATTCGGTTGGATAATGGGACGGGGTGTGTGGACCGTTAGCTCTGACTGAGAGAAGCCGTTACATTTAAGGCGAGTTAGGTCGGTATTGAGTTAAGCGCGGAACTCGTGCGGGCGAGCCCTAGCCTGCATCGCTCACAGGTTTTCTACTGCGAGGGCGCATCGCTCGGATATACTTCGGAAACATC
>JAYVGZ010000107.1:0-9153 GCA_043771805.1 Pseudomonadota bacterium | reverse complement strand
GGGAAGGGACAGTACGTACTTAAAGATGAAGCTACCATACGTGAGGCATGGCAGCTGCTCGGACCAGCTGCTCTGATTGTCGAAGAATTTATCCATTTCGACCGAGAGCTGTCGATCATCGGAGTACGGAGCATAACTGGTGAGATTCGATCTTATCCCCTCATACATAATATTCATCGAGCTGGCATTTTGCGGCGATCAGAGATACCTGCTCCAAACTTAGCCAACGAATTAGACCAGCGTGCTCGTGCGCTCGTTTCAACTGTTCTTAATCAACTTCAGTACGTAGGCGTTCTCACCATTGAGCTGTTCGAACGATCAGGCGAACTCATGGCAAACGAGATGGCACCACGCGTTCACAACTCTGGACACGCTACGATTGAGGCCTCTGTTACAAGTCAATTTGAGAATCATGTTCGCGCTGTGGCAGGATTGTCGCTCGGTTCAACGGAGATGCGGGTTGATTCAGCGGTGATGCTCAATCTGATTGGCACGTCACCGACGATTGAATCTTTGGCAGCAATCGAAGGGGCAAAGGTGCATCTTTACGATAAATCAGCCGCGCCCGGGCGAAAGGTTGGGCACGTGACGGTGTTGTCTTCATCAGGTACCGTCGAGAAGAGAGTGGGCGCGCTTATCCCCGACTGGGGATTTTAACTTGCATACTAAAGATTCTCTTCCAGCTCTGCTATCGCCTTGTGTTGCTCCCTAAACGCAACGAGTCTTATGCCCTTTTCTCCGAATTCCTTGAGGCCATCCGCAAAACCTTCCGCAATTGCGCCACTATTGTACCGGGATGCCGCCATAAAAAGCTGAAGCTGTTCCATAGGTGTTAAATAGTCTCCCCAATCACCGAGCGCGACCCCCGACCTTGTGGCCGATTCCGAGCAATCCAACGGGCTCTTCACTCCAACCCGATACAGTGCTTCACCCAGGTTGACCTTGTTAGCTAGCCCCGCAGCAGTCCGTGCCAAATTCACGCCCAGCCCTCGCTTCTCGGCATCTGGGGCAAAGGGTGCTGATAGGTTCATCATCCCGAAGTCGACAAAACCATTTTGGATATAAGAATTCCCTTCGAAAGGTATTGAATTCCCGGCACCCGGATCCTCGTTCCAACACCCTCGTTGAAGTTGCACACAGCCGAAGAAGAAGTTCTCCGCGGCTACAGCCCTCTTCATTCGATCTGATGCAGTGAGCGACCACCTAGAAAATGAAGTCCCCTCAATTCGAGACATACGGCGGTAGGGACGCCCGTTTGGGCCTATTCCGGCGGAATAGTGAAGAGGTGTAACAGTATGTATTACGACGGGGTCTTGCCCGTCCAACTGAATCCTGATGCGCCGACCATGCATAGTACTACGAGCAGCTATAAGCTGAGCTTCAGTCAAATGAACATTAAGCTCACGCTGGCAAGCTTCAAGTGCGCCAGGGAGTAAATCGACAAATCGCCTCACTCCTGGAGCAGTTTTAAATGGCCGTAACCAGTTAAATCCTTCGCGCCTCGAGCTCTCCAAAAGCTCCTCACAGTGCGGCCTTCGAATTTGCAAAATTTCTACGCCGTTAGTCGTCAGAACAGCAATGGATATCCAAGTTTTTCCGGCTCCTACAAAACCTAAGGATCGCTTCACCTGAGCGTATTCTTCCGGTGGTAATGTCATCGCGACTAACCGTACAAGCTCCCAGTGTTTAGGCGACTCCACCTGTGCCTTAAGATTTCTAACGCTCTGCGCAAGTACCTCTCGAACTTCTGTCGGTAGACCTAGCGCCAGGGCCCTCTGCATCAAGAACACATAAAGAGGGCCGCGCTGCTGCGCTAGGTAGGCGAGTGGCGCTGCTTCGTCTTTTGAGCCCTGCATCACTGGGCGTTGAGAATGAATCAGGTTCAGAAGACGCCCGAGTAGCTCAATACTGCTCACTTTTTGCCCTAACCAGGCCCGAACGTAGGGGTCTATGAGGTGCGAATACCTCCCCATCAAATTCACCCGCTCTGAGATGATCTGACGAAGCGATTGGATCGACTGAGCAGTCCTGCCGAGATCACCTCCTGCGAGCTCACCCTCATAGTTAGCTCCCGCAACCGGAAGAAAAAGCTGCACTGCCATGACTGATTGATTTCGCTCCGACTCATTCCAAAAAGTCCTCCAGAGCAGCTGTAAAAAATCTTTAAATTCAGCCTCCGATCCGAACCGCTCATCACTCTTCTTGCCATCCTCGTAACCAAGATAATCTTCAGCGTACCCGGTCCAGAGATCCTTCGAGTAACCCGAGAGCCCCTTGGAGGTGAGTAGCTCGAGAAGAAAATACCTGACGAGATCTAACCCTCGTGATTCCCGCTCTACCAATGTGAGAAGTTGGTTGTATCGGGCGTCGAATTGGGCATCGGTCCCCCGATGCGATGCCGTCGCTAGCTCTGCTTGGGTTTCCATCACCTCGCACACAGGCACCTGTGCTTCACAGATATTACCAAACGTGTCGAGCCATGCTTCCACATAGCGAGGATTAGAATGGCTTCCCACTTGCTCTGTGAACGCAATCATAACCTCATCGGGAACCACGTCGTCTTGTATTTCTGCAGAAAACTGTCCCTTACTCTTTCGGACCGCGAGCGCCCATATGCGGTACAGCTGCTCTAGTAATTGCGGGTCGCGAATTATCGCGGAATCAACGCCAAAGAGGAGAGCCTCTACGCTGCTTCTTTGGATAGTCGGGTCCGGCTCAGCCTCAAGTCTTTTAGTAAAATCGGTTAGAATCCTGGTTGCGATTTCAACTGAGGGGAAGAGTTTCTTATCATGGAGAAGGTGCCAACTTACCGCGGCATCAAGAGCTGATTCAGTAGCAAAAACCTCCTCTGACCACGTCGGAGTGATTGTTGATTTCAACTTATTCCAACGAGGGTCAAGCAAATCTACTACAGCAACGAGGGCTGCTATCTGCTCAATTGAGGGCGCCGTGTTAGTTTCCAGCAGTAATCGCGACATCTCCAGAGCGAGATAGCTGTCGTACCCCTTAACCTCTTTGGCCATTGGGAGCTGTACGAGCCGCACAAGATCATCCCAACTTCTCTGTCCCGACACACAAATGGATGGGTCAATGTTCGCAAGCGTGGTACGGGCGATCTCAAGGATAGCATCTAGTTTAGTGGCATTCGGCGATTCTAAGTAAATCTCCTCCAGTGCACCCGAAGCGGCGATTACCTCCCACTGAAACTGAGGACTTAGAAAAGATCCCCCCGACAGCTCATCGATCACAAAAGCAAGCAGGGGCACATCTAAAAATGACCTCGCATCGAAAGCAGAAAAGCCACGTCCGTTTACCTGCAGGCCGTGTTGATTGACCAACACTGAAAAAATCTGCTCAATCTCCACGTAAACGTCTTCGTCGAATAAGTCGGAGTTTTTAAGGAACTTACTGAGATGCGCCTGAAACCGTGGCTCCTGAAGCACCTTGCGGTGGAATCCTAGGAACCGCTGCGGATTGACTAAAGCTACCTCTGCTGCGGCCAGCCCGCTGGGCAACCGAGATACGTAGAGAGCAAAGGCCTCCGACATGTCGTCATTCGCGATCATCTCATCGAGGTTCGTCTGGGTATCTCCAGATTTTGTTTGAAGGAGCTCAGCAACATACTCGCCGACGACTGAAGAAAGTGCCTCTTCGATCGATGGAGCTCTCGAATCAATTCTTCCATCCTTGTTAAGGCGCAATTCAAAAAAAGCCTCACTGTCAGGACCAGGCAAGAATAGATTCTCTCTCGAGCCGTCGTGTCTACAAATCAACTCCATAGCAGCTTCAGGAATATCCGCTACTAGCCCCACATCACGAATCCCCATCGACATGAGAACATCTTTTACTATGGCAGCGGGGCCGGGCTCGAGCGAATGTACGGCATCAACAAACGGCTTCCACGGGGCAATATCACTTCTTCTATCGCCTGAAACCGATGGGAGGCGAAAAGTTGGCCAGTCAATCGACTCCCGCAGGCGAGAGGAGAGATCGGAAACCGCGGGACAAGATTTCATTACGTCCTGCAAATCCTGCGCCGTGCCAGCGATTTGCTCCGTGTCACCGGCATTGAGAAAACGCTCCTGGGCCCGCGAGATCCGACGAAGAAGGGAACCACAGGGGTGAGATTTCTCGTTCGTACCGAGCTTTCCGTGGATAGTCTCATAAGCTGCTTTGTAAACATCATCGCACGCTTGATGCTCGCCTCGATTGCCAAGTGCAACGATTGCATCAAAAACGCTATCGACAAGTTTTGAGTTCAGGGCCCGATCAAGCTTGTCAAACTGGGCTTCCCGATCGTTTATGTTCGGCTTAGTTGTTCTCTTTCGTGACGGGGCATCACCAAGCTTAAGTCCACGCAGAAATGTTTCAGCCTCGTTAATTTCACGGCTATTCCATGCGATCTGCCGATCCGAAATGGCCTCGATGAAAGCGAAAAGCTGCCGGGTCGCTTCACCGCCCGTACCGAACTCCTTCAATTTTTCCCCAAATTGACTGCCAACAAACTCTCGCCCGGTAGCTCGAATCCATGAAGAAGTCTCCAATGGGCGGGGCGCCGTGAACAACGATCCGCGCGTACCTTGGAGCTGAATCAATGCGGCATCGACATGGCATAAGGCATCTTTCCCGAGGGGGTGAGCTCCCAAGTCCTTACCTCCCAGCCGCTCCGTCGCGGCCGCGAACGTCGAAAGCTGTGATCTCACGCAATTGCGTGCAGCTCCTGGGTGATAACCCGCGTCGGCAAGGCGCTCGACCACCCGCGCGTGGAGGGTTCCGTCTCTCTCCAACACCGCCGCCCTATCACCGAAACGGTCTCGCAGAAGCATTCGCTCAACCGGTAAGGCGATGTGATAGGCAAACTCATCGAGAGATGAAACACCGCCCTTTGAGCTTAGCAGCGCGGTGCTTACAATAACTACCGGTGGCTTTGAGTTTGCAACATAGTCACTCCAAGCATCATATCGAACAGCCAGCATAAACGCGGGGAAGTATTGACGGGAGGCGAGTTCCGGAAATAGTTGAGTAAAGAGACTGGCGGCGTGTAGATGAAACTTTCGCGCCACAACTTTCTCCGTGGGGACAATCTGTAGCGTTCTTTGCCGCTCCTTAGAGAGCTTTCCGTCAACAAGAGTTAGAAGCTGGGGATAGTCTGTCTTGAACGCAGAGCCCGCTCGCGGCGGAGATCGTGAAGGCTCAAAGAAACTAGGCGAAACCATAAGTCACAACTTCATAGATAGACTGCCGGTCGGCAAACAATTGAACAATCTTCCTGACCGCATACACCCTCGGGAACCTACCAGTTTGAAGACCACTACAATATTTGAACCCAGAAAAAAAACACGCGCCAAGGCTGGGGCTGCGTCTTTGAGTCGCTTATAGTTCGCCCGAACATTGAAAAGCTTCAACGTGGTGCAGGCGTTACAATCGGTAGTTCGCCGGTGCCTTTTGTACTCACTAAGGAAAAGAGGTACTGTGAGTTCCTTATGAAACTATCCGCCATGAAACAGAGATCCACCCGACCCGCTGTCTTCGTCTCCCCTGTGGTCCTCATCTTCGGGATTGCCCTCATCTTCGGAATTGCATTGTGCGACTTCGCCAGAGCAGCTCCAGCCTCGGTGTCCCAAAGCCTGAAGCGCACTGCCTCGTCAATTCGGTTCGGTGTGGAATCTCCATCACCGACTCTACAAATGAGCGGCTCGTTCACCAAGTTTGAAGGATCGTTTAATTTAGACCCTGTCGATATCACCCAATCAAGCATCAAGCTTGTTCTCGACCTTACGTCAGTTCAATTAACACCCGACCAGATCATTCAAAGCATCTTTGTTCAGACTGCTCTGGCTCACCTGAGGCAGCAGAAAACCTCTTTTATCAGCGAAACAATACGACGCGTGAAGGGCCAATCCTTTCTGATAACAGGGATGTATACGTGGCAAGGGAAGTCAAAGCGAACAACAGTACCAGTCGAGATTGTGCGTGCCAGTCCATCACTTTCTGAGATACGTCTCCTCCTCAACGGAAAAGCGAACGACGGAGATTCGCCGCCTGAACTTTCCCAGCTAGGTGGACTCAATGCCGCCGGTTCTAAGGGGTGGGCTAAGGGCACCTTTGTCTTTACCAACAACGGGTAGTAGGGATGTCGATTGAACTTGTCGACAACCGAATCAAGAATGCGGTCGACGTGTTGCGCCGGGGTGGTCTCGTAGCGTTTCCAACTGAAACGGTCTACGGATTGGGGGCAGATGCAACCAATGACGCTGCCGTGCAAAAGATCTTTGAGGTGAAGGGGCGCCCCTCGCACAATCCTCTCATCCTACACTTCGCATCACTAGAAGCGATGCTGCCCTCGATCGATCTCTCTTGTGGCGATCTCTCTTCTGGTGAGGATTCCTCGAAGCTACTTTCACAACTTCAGGCTCTATCCACTTTTTGGCCGGGGCCCCGGTCCGTTGTAGTGCCACGTGGACCCGGTGTATCAAATGCGGCGTGTGCGGGGGGGTCTACGGTGGCCGTTCGAATTCCAAACCATTCTATGGCTCTCGCGCTCTTGATTGCGTTCGGTGGTCCCGTTGCTGCACCAAGCGCAAACCCCTCTTCATATATTAGCCCTACCACGGCCGATCATGTTCGCAATTCGCTAGGGGAAAAAGTGGACCTTGTTCTTGACGGTGGGCCTTGCGCCATTGGACTTGAATCAACGGTTCTTTCCCTGGTCCACAAGGTGCCTACGATCTTAAGGCCAGGTGCAATAACGGCTGAAGCATTAAGCCGTACCCTTAACGAACCTGTATCGACAGAAGCGAATACCACGCAAAACGAAGCACTGCTCTCCCCTGGCCTCCTCTCTAAGCACTACTCTCCAAAAACAAGGGTCGTTTTCAGGGCCGACTACATACCAGACCCCACTCGGAAGCTGCGAATTGGCGTTCTTCTTTTTTCATCTTATAAAGAGTCTTTTGAGGCGGTCGAGTGCCGTCAGTTGAGCGAGACAGGATCTCTTGAAGATATCGCAACCGGGCTTTTTGCGGCGCTAAGAGAGCTCGATGCTCTTGATCTAGACCTAATTGTCGTCGATAGCTGCGGTGAATCCGGACTGGGAGCCGCCATCATGGATCGGCTGCGACGAGCGGCGCATTAACCAGGCTGCGCCTCCTTGCAATGGACTAGGAGTTGAAGGATTATCCAAGCGTACAGCCACCGTTTAAATTTGTCGTTTGCAGGCGAAACATGTCTAACGCAGCGTTGAAACCCATGGACTCACCCTATTCCCCTCCGGCTTCTCTTCCGGCAGATGGCAGTATCGTCGGCGTACAATTTAAATTACTGAAAACCCACCGCGATCCACGCGGTTTCTTCCGCGAGGTTATTCGTCTTACCGACCCACTCTTTGATGGTGGCGTATTTGGCCAATGGAGCCACAGCAAGATGCAGCGTGACGTGGTGAAGGCCTGGCACTACCACCATGTTCAAACTGATTGGTGGTACCTACCCATTGGGCAGATCGAGACTGTTCTCTACGACAACCGTGTAGAGAGCCCCACATACCAGAGAAAATTAATATTCAATATGGGTGACTCGGCTGAATTCGGCGCGGATACCCACGACGTATGTGTAAGGATTCCACCGGGTGTACTGCACGGATGCAAAGTACTCAGTGAGCAGGCGCACCTATTCTATATTACGAGTGTCACCTACGATCCCAATGAAGAGGGGAGATTCCCCTTTAATGCGGAGTTCGTCGGTCATGACTGGGGCGGAAATGCTCTAACAGTCGAAAATGATCGGCGAGAATTTGTACCCACATCTACTCGAGTGCTACTTTCAAAATAGATTTTCGCATCTATCACATGTATCGAGGCCGCGTCCAAATTGCTGCAAAATCAGCATGCTAGCGACCATAGCTCGCGTCCAAGCCAACGAGGACGGGGTGAATTTTCCGAGGTTATGAGTTTTGTTTCTTACCTATTAACCTCATCTCAGATCAAACCGATAGGCATTGTTAGAAGCAAATGTCTCTTGGGGTCATCATCATGGAATGGAACGTTCCTTTCGTTATTTACCGAGTCAACGCAGAAGGAAAGCTCGAGGAAGTTTTTCATGCGGCAGATCTCAAGATGGCCAAATACTGGCTAACCTACATCGCACAGCCCGGTGATGTCCTGTGTAAGACTCCGATTCATCCAAAGCATTCAAAAACTGTCAGTTCACCTGAATATTGGAGTCATAAAGAGATGAGCGGTTCGGCAACTCAGAATGAGGCCAGTTGGAAGTCTCATGCTGAACGGCGCAGCTTCACCGGCAAATTCCCGGATGAGCAGGAAAAGGAGCCTAACTCGCAGGTCAGCACGTAGGCATTCCTACATTCGCGTAGATGGTAATTTTAGAGGAGAAAGGGGGAGCGGCTCAAAAATGTCCGTACTAAATAGTCTTGATCGAAGAATGAAGATTCTTGTCGTTGATGATTTTTCAACGATGCGGCAAATAGTAAAAAAATCCCTGCGTCAGCTCGGGTTTGACAATATTACTGAAGCTGTCGACGGAAACGATGCGTTGTCAAAACTAAGAGCAGATGAGTTCAAGTTCATAGTCTCGGACTGGAATATGCCCAACATGATGGGGATCGACCTTCTGAAGGCAATTCGCGGCGACGACCGACTGGAAACTCTTCCCTTCTTAATGATCACTGCAGAGGCTCAGAAGGAGAACATTATTGAAGCCGCAAAGGCCGGTGTATCTCAATACATCATCAAGCCGTTCACCGTGGACGGTCTACAGCAGAAAATGGAAGCGATCTTCGCAAAGAAGAGCTGAGCTGAGTCCCATCACCATTTTCACGAGGAACACATGACCACGCAAGACACATCGAAAGCCGGCTTGAGTGCTACTGTAATCGTAGAGGCAGAGACCGAGCAGTGCTGCTCACGAGCCATCGAGCAGTTACTCATCGGATTCGCGAACGGAAACCTCGAGTAGGTCCACGGGGCAATTCAGGTGATGGTTCAGGGTCCGGATATGGATGGATCGACTGACCGGCAAAGTTAACGATATGGTGGGCGATTTTCACAAATCGGTCCGCTCTGGTATCCGTTCACGGGTATATTTTTGCTCGCAAATCAAAGCTGTTACGAGCGCAACTTTTGCAGTCAGGCGAACCTT
>JAYVGZ010000106.1:0-2220 GCA_043771805.1 Pseudomonadota bacterium | reverse complement strand
TTCTACTGCAGGCGGCTGGTTTCAAAAACTTGAAGGCGAACTCGCGACCCGTTGCGCTATTTCACGGCAGTCAACTAACGGGAGGTTCAATTGAAACAGGCGTACTCACTTTTTGATCCGTGGAGCGGTTGCGTGTGTAACGTTCAACGTCCCCACTAAGCGACCGAGCGAAGTTCGCTTGCGAAGGTCAGCCTTGTATGACTCGTTAAGGGCTATCGCGCGCGTGCGCGACGGTCGCAGATAGCGCACCAAACGGACGTTCCTGCTGCGGCCTTGAACATGACCTTGCATTTCACTTGTTGAGCCACATCTCAAGTGAGTATCCGCTAGGCCGTGGTGGATTCGCTGTGCCTTACGGAATGGTTGAGAGAACGTTGTCCGCCGATCTTAGCGCTCCCTCAATGAATCCTTGGTAGTCCGAATACGCTTCGCCGCAAATGTGGATGTTATTTACACCGGCTCGTCCAATCAGACTAAATGCCTTCAACCTCGACAGGGCATCAGGTACGTTTCTACCCGGAGCCCAAGCGTGGCTAGCCGCGCCGAATGGTGGCTGTGACCAATCGCGGATTGCGTAGTGGATAACGGCGTCACTCACATCTTTGATCGCCTTGTTTTTATCCATCGCGAGCAGTGCTTGCAGTCGAGGGGTCGCGGAGGCTAAGAGGTCGGACTTAGCCGAATTCCAATCTATCGATCCGTCCTTTTTTTTATACTGCTTAAGAATGGTATTCACTCCCATTTCGATCGCCACATTAATTAGGTGTTTCGCCCAAGGGGCGATCGTGAGAGACGTACTCCTAGGCATCTTTGTCGTCGATGCTGGAGGATTTAGCAGCGGAGCGTGCTGTGCCAGAGACGTGAGCAGATGCCATACGAGTTCGCTCTTGAGTTCTGGAGGAGTGTTTTGCTGTGCCCGGTCGTGAGGACGGAAGACGTAGGGCTGCCAGTATGCGGTTGCCGGCCTGTCGGTGTAGAGCATTACCATACCCAAATCAGGAGGTTTTTTGCCGTCATCAAAATAATGCAACTCCCGCGTTGGCACCAAGTGTGCGCCGTGGTGCGGAGGTGGTTTGATAGTCCACCCAGGTTTTCTTACCACCAGGAACGCTTTCAGCAAAGGGAAACCGATTACACCCTCCATGTCGTTTACAATCTCCGGCGGGAAATAGCTACAAAGCTCGCGTAATGGCCACTGCGGAATTGCAAGAACTACATGATCGAAGTCAATCTTTACTTGCCTAGTAGGACGGCCAGCCTCGGATAGGTCGACGGTCAACTTTGCCGCGTCGGCAGAATCACCGTAGCCAAGCCCGACGACTTTGGCGTTGGCAAATATCTTTACGTTCGGAAGGTTTTTGATCTTTTCTACAAGTTTCTTAACAATAGCTTGCGTTCCGTCTGGGATCGTCGTGAGATCAGCATCGGAGCGAAATAGTCGGAGCCAGAAGATCGACCATTCCGACGCACTGGGGTTGTCTGGAATGAGGTGGTAGAAAGTCCCTAGTTCACGAACCTTTGACAGCGCACCAGGGCTGAGGACGCGCGCGAGAGCATTCCAAAAACCGAGAGTGTGAAGCCGGTGCCCGTTGAACATGGCAGTGGTCCGTAGTTCGTCGTACTTAGATGAGTCATCAGGTGACTTCGGGTCCCACAGGCTATCGGCCAATTGCGCAATCAAGGAAGGTGATTTGCCCTTCGCGTCGACGACACTAGGAAGATCCAATTTTTTGTCGTGGTCTTTCACTAGCCGATAAACGGCCAGCTTGAGCAGATCTAATGATGACGTAAGATAGGAAAGCGTATTAATCGCGCCACCGGTGCTTGTCAATTTTGCCTCTTCGTTTATTTGTTCGGTGGAACGTTCATCTTCGGCGAGGATGTGAAGGGGGGAATCTGCTAGCGCTCCAGTAGGAGGGGTAAAATTTTTAAACCTTACTTTTAGGTTCGTCCGAGCGAGGGCGACCAATTTAGGCTGCATATCGAGCTCGAATCGCATGGGACCACATTCCGCTTTGAAACCTTCGAGATCAAGTGTCTCGATCCGACCACCGAATCGATCCAGACCTTCAAAAAGTGTGATGTTATGTCCTTTAAGTCCCAGCGCCCAAGCGCTGTACAGTCCAGCTATACCTCCCCCAACAACACAGATCGTTTGTTTGCGTGATTCGAGTGAATTGTGAGAGTCGGTGTCGGCTGAACCCGAAGTAACTTGGTCAG
>JAYVGZ010000105.1:0-3265 GCA_043771805.1 Pseudomonadota bacterium | reverse complement strand
TTTCTTGACCTTTGTTGCTTGAGAGCTAAGAGAGGCGTTTAGATTCGCTGCTCCAGTCGCTCCACCTATAATTCCGTTGTTTGCCATGACTTCACTCTTCTTTTGAAATTACGCTACCCAGTGGTCGTTATCGCCGCCGAGGGCCGACGAGTTAGTAAGAGCAAGTTCGTTGCCAAGTGTCGTTTCAGCTACTTGGCCCTCTTCACCCGGCAGCTTGTTCCGTCCCTCTTGGAAACTCTTGCCATCGGAGGCAAACTCGCCCCCTTCGGCACCCCCGTTTGACCATTCAGATCCGATACTTACAGTCACTGTTTCAACATTAAGCCCAAGCTTACGGAGGGAGGCTTGAAGCTCATGCGCGTGCTCACGAACTAGCACCGTGACCTGCTGGTTCTCGGGCGTAAGTCGGGCATGGAGCCCACCCTCGCGCATCGTTACATCAACCTTGACCTGCCCTAACTGGGGTGGGTCAAGTCGAAACGAGAGGGTCTTCCCATCTCGTGACCGTGCAGCTTCACGCAGAGCTGAATCAACGCGTTCAAGGGTCCGCAAGGCGGCCAAGCGAGTAAGCGGCTGTTTCGGCGAACTCTTCTGCGAGGTCTCTCCCTGGTTGGCCCGTGCCTCAGCAGGCGCCGAGATGCCGGAAACATTCGGCGTTTGAATTCCGGTAATTCCCGCCTTGAGATCTGCGGTTGAAGATTTTATCCCTTCGAATGCCTGGCGAAGAAGGCTCATTTGCACTGCAGCATCAGGCCGGCGAGCTAGAGCCTGAAGATCAATAGTTGGAGCAATTGCGGCTTGTGGTTGAGGCACTACCGGTGCCTGCGAGACCTCGGCTACCTCCGGTAGCTCTACCTGCTGTTGAACTGGTCGCGTGAATGTGGTCTCGGCCACCTCTACTGCGGCGGTTGGCGGAGGTGCCACTAAAGCCTCGGATTGAGCACCAGCATCAACAACTTTCTCTTGGCCTGCACTGCTACTCAGTTTGTTTTCCTGACCTATAGCATCTGCCTCCCGGGATGAATCCACCTTCACAGGCCCCGGTGCGGTAAGGTCGGTAGGCACCTGTTCATTTGCAGCAGCCGGAACATCGTCGAGAGGAAGCGGAGCCTCCTCAGTTGATACTGAATCCTCTTTTAATTCCGTAAACTGGGGAACAGCCGCTAGCGCGATAGCTTGGTCAGCTGCGGCATCTATTGTTTCAGTAACTTCAACCAGCTGGGAAGCTTGTCTCTGTTCCGAGGAATCTTGCTCAACTAGTGTTTTCGTCTGCTCGGGATCACTACTCGCCTGGTTTGTGGTTTTATCTGTCGAAAGAGCTTTCGCTTGAACACCCTCGTCTGGCTGAGAAACCTGTTGGTCATTGCGTCCATCTTCTTTGTTAGAGGCTAATCCGCTGTCCTGGACTGCTTCTTTGGGCTGTTCTGCAGCGAGCAATGGCGCACGTTGGAGGGCTACGTCACCCTCGCTTTCAAGAGCACGAGCTTCACGCTTCGGCGCCTCGACCACTCTCTGCGCTACGGGCGACGTGATACTCGCTGCTGTGAGAGCAAGCGTGGTCGTATCAGACTGATTCGTTGACGAAAAGTGCTGCGCTGCTCGATCCAAGAGATCGGAAAATTCCTGTTGTAGCGATTGATCTGAATCCTCAATAAAATCTCCGTCGAATGACGGGATGGTGCCGATGGCACGCGTGGCATCGTCTTTGTGCAGGCGTATAATCATACGTTCCCTCAATTTTTTTGGAGTGGGTGGCTGTCCTTGAGCCGAGAGACGCGTCCTGCACATCCCCACAGATACATGAGGCTACAAGCAAGAGTGCTGCCAAGTGGGTCGCTATGTGGTGTGTGAGGGTTAGACCTTACCGGTACTCGCTGGAGTTGTCGAAACCAGAAAGTTTTGCCGCAACCGGGCGATTGGTAACGCAGTTCCTGCTGGTAGAGGTAAAGAACGCGGTACAGCAGAACTCTGACCCTTGTGTTCACTCAACTCTCAACGAACAGTGAGTTCGTCCAGAGAGCTGCACACTGGCGTTACAGTAAAATTTGAAAGCAGCATCCCCCTCTCGCTCTCCGTAACCGCAGAATTAAGAAGGAATACGCGCCGGCCTTTATTGATCAGCACCCTCACCCATTCCGGATTATCAACAGCGACAGCCCTATAAGCCTCGACCGCCCCACCTTCAACTAACCATGCTGCCCGATGTTCGCTCGGAGTAAAATCATTTCCGCTCGGTGACGGAACTTTCTTCCACGTAAGCAGCTTCGACGCCAGCTCCACGGATCGGGAAGTTGGTAGTAGGACACGACTTGTTCCACGCAGAAAGAACTCCTGGGACAGCATCGGGTGTAGGGAAGAGATGATCACACCATCCTGCGGTACACACCCCGATACAACTCGCTCGACGCTCCCAATCTCAAATGGCGCATTGTGACGAGCTACACGGACGGATTTCACAGCAGTAGTCGACAGTAGGCACAACACAAGGGGAACTACAATTCTGGGAGCGAGTGCGGTAATTTTTATAAGGGTAAGCAGAAGAAGTAGACATTCGAAAGGCAGAAAAAATCTGATTGACTGGTAGAAATACAGCAAGTGAATAACGACTAGTGGAACAATACCGCACACAATAAAAAACGCCATGCGAGCAAGAGGTTCGCCAGCTATTTCGAATTGACTTTTCAAGATGCGGAGTGGAAACATCGCGCCCACAAAAACAAACACAAAGGCAGGATCGCGAGTCAATACGGTTAGATTTTCGGCGAGATAGGACAGATTAAATACCTTCAGGGGAAAATCATACGGTACTCCGGTCCACAAGTTGTACCCCGATCTCCACGGGTCCCCGAACACTCTCAAGTTTAAATACAGCGACGCACACTGAATCAGCACGGTCGGAAAAATAACGAGGCCGATGCGAACAATCCGGCGCCACATACTACCCTCTTCTCTAGCGACGTTCCACAGCCAGGGAACAAGGACGGTCGCGTGCAATGGGCGCAGAGCCGAAGCTGCCCCAACTAAAAGACCGGCCGAACTTAAACCGACCGGCGACACCTGCGGCCCCTCGCGCACGAATATGAGAGCAACTAACAAGAGTAACACTGTGGCCGGAATGTCCGTCATGAGCTCGCCTGCGAAGTAGCCGAACGCCGGAACAAGGAGGAGTCCACAGCCCACTACGATTGAATGTTTCACCAATGGCAACGGAAGCAGCTCTCTAGCAAGTGCGCCTGCTGCGAGAATCCCAACGCAGGCGAATAAA
>JAYVGZ010000104.1:0-4954 GCA_043771805.1 Pseudomonadota bacterium | reverse complement strand
CGTCGAGTGTGCCTCCAAAACTCTACGATGTTCATGGTTGCGTCGACCTCGCAGAAGAGTATGTGATACATCAAAAAGCGATACGTTCGGCTTATTCTCGAGGAAGTTCATCAGCTGTCGTGCCACTTGTTGGAACGCGAGAGGCGATCGTGCTGACAGAGGAAAGGGAAGCACTGTCTTCTCTAGTGACGTAGCATCGCGCCTTACTTCCGCGTCAGTGGTACGAAACTCTCCAATCACTACATGTGCATTCGAACCACCGAACCCGAAAGCGCTTACTCCCGCAATCCTCGGATTCTGGTCACGCGGCCATTCCTCCAGGCTCGACGAGAAAGTGAGTGGAGCACCAGACACGTCTATGCGCGGGTTGAGCTTCTTGAAATGTAGAGTCCCTGGAATCACGCCATGATAGACAGCTAGAACCGCCTTTATAAATCCAGCAATTCCCGAAGCTATTGTGATGTGTCCAAGGTTCCCTTTAACAGACCCCACGACGCACCGAGGCGCAGTTGTCGGGTTAGCACCGAACACATTCTTTAACGCCTCAACTTCAATTGGATCTCCGAGCGGAGTTGCTGTGCCGTGAGCCTCTATAAAGCCTACATCCTTGGGTGAAACTCCCGCTTCTTTCTGCGCAGCCCTGACTACACTCTCTTGCCCAGAGACGCTGGGGGCCGTAAAGCTTGCTCGGTCTGCTCCGTCGTTATTAACTGCAACACCTTTTATCACTGCGTAGATTACGTTGCCGTCTCTGAGAGCATCCGATGTGCGCTTAAGTACAACGACACCAGCTCCATCGCTAAACACGGTACCACTTGCTCTTTCATCGAAGGGCCTACAATGACCATCTGCTGAAAGGATAGAACCTTCCTGGTACAGATGCCCGGTCTTTTGAGGAAATGAGATCGCTACTCCGCCTGCTATCGCGGCCACACACTCACTACGCTGAAGCGCTCGTACCGCCCTGCGCTACGGCGACAAGAGACGTAGAGCAGGCCGTTTGTACGGTGACACTCGGGCCCTTGAGGTTGAGCTTGTGCGAAACTCGGGTAGTCAAATAATCTTTCTCATTTCCAAGCATCGCCTGTAGAGCGCCCGCGCGCTGCAAAGCATCAGGGTTTTTGGCGACATTGTGATTGAAATAGGTATTGTTCCACATACCTCCAAACACACCGACTGAGCCCGAAATATTTTCTGGAACGACGCAAGCGTGCTCGAGCGCTTCGTTACACAATTCTAGAAATACCCTGTGCTGAGGATCGATAATCGCAGCCTCTGTCGGTGGTATATCGAAATATGCGGCATCGAACATGTCGACATCAGGGAGTATTCCTCGCGCTCTGACGTAAGACGGATCTTTTCGATCACTTTCTGAGCACGAGGCATCAAGCTCTTTCTCGCCAAAGAACGAGATCGATTCACGTCCCTTCAGAAGATTATCCCAATACTGCGAAACCGAATCTGCTCCGGGGAACCGACATGCCATTCCAATAACGGCAACGGATTCTTGATTTTCAGATGACGCGGTGTGTGCTAACTGAACGGGTTCATCGCGGCGAGGTTTAGTCGATGCGCCACATACTTGCTCTACATAACAGCTAAACGACGCCAGAGATGAATACTGGAAAACCTTTACAACCGGAATCGCCACTCCGCGCAGCCTGTGCAGAAGCGATATCAGCTGCACGGCTTTCAGCGAACTCCCCCCTGCATCTAGAAAGGTCTCAGAGGGCCGAATATCCGCTCTTCCGAGTATAAATCTCCACAACTCTTCAACTGAAGCACCAACCCCGGGTGTCATCATATCGAGAGCACGGTACGTCTCATCGAACGGGAGTGCTCGTCTATTTATCTTCCCAGTGGAAGTGAGCGGCATTTCCCTAAGCTGCGTAAAAAATTGAGGCACCATATAGTGGGGAAGCGCGAGTGAGAGCGCAGCCCTTACCGCTTGCTCTGTCGTAGAGCCAACAAAGTACGCAGCCAGAACAGAACTGACTCCTTTGCTGGGAGTGCGCACCTCAACCGCAGCCTGTAAGACCCCCGGTTGCCTGCTAAGTTCTGCCTCGATCGCATTCAATTCAATTCGATACCCCGAAATCTTTACTTGGCGATCAAGACGACCGAGGAAAACAAGAACTTCGTCCGAATTTCGCCTAACCCGATCACCTGTTCGATAGACACGGTGCGTCTCACCGAAGCTCGAAATCCATTCGATAAAACGCTCCTCGGTTCTCTGCGTATCTCCCAGATATCCCAGAGCCACTCCTTTGCCACCGATCAAAAGTTCTCCCGATTCCCCCAGAGGCACCTCACGAAGCGACTCGTCTACAACATAGGTCGTTGTCTCCGCGATGGCTGTACCGATGGGAATTGACTCTATCGAAGCCGGGAGCGTTTTCGGAATACGGTACGTACAAGAAAAAGTAGTACACTCCGTAAGGCCATAGCCGTTCACAATAACGGTGTCTGACAGGGCAGATGTTGCGCGACGGACATGTGGGACACTCAACGCCTCTCCGCCTATAATGAGTGTCCGGAGGCCTTCAAAAATATGTGGGTCTTCGTTTACAAAGAGAGAGAAGAGAGACGATGTAAGCCACATCGTAGTGACGCCGTGCTCACGTATGTGGAGCTGCAGATTCAGCGCGCTCGTGACGCCCTCGGGCACCACTACGCAAGTGCCACCATTAAGGAGTGGGAACCATACCTCAAAGGTGGACGCGTCGAATGATGTTGGCGCCATGTGCAATACGACTTTATCAACACCTGAGGCAACGTACCTACCCTCACACACTAAACTGACCACCCCTCGATGGGGTATGACAACGGCCTTAGGGAATCCCGTTGAGCCAGACGTAAACATTACGTAGAGCGGAGACTCGGAGTCGAGGTTGACCGTCGGAATAAACGCCGACTCCCTCACTGCTTGAAGATCCGCTAGGCTTCGTGAGGAGGTTCCCGAAAGCTTTGGAATCGAGTCATCCTCACCTTGATAGACAACCAAACTTGGGTGCAGTAGGGCGAGCATTTCTTGCATTCGCTCAGTTGGATACGAGCGATCGACCGGCACGTATGCTGCACCGGCCTTGATGACTGCGAGCATCATCGTCACCAGCTCAATTGAGCGATCGATAAACAGCGGAACGTAGTCACCCTCCCGCACACCAAAATGTCGCAGCGCCTGAGCTAGCTCCGTCGACTTCTGGTCGAGCTCCCGATAAGTCATCAAAAACTGTCCGCACTTGAGAGCGACGCCGTTGCCATTGCCTACGACCTGCTGTGTAAAGCGATCGAGGACGGTTACTGGTACATTTCCTCCCTTCTCAATCACAAAAACCCTCCATCGTGACGTTGAGCAACCGAAGAATACACTCTGGTGCCATCAAGAGAGAATGCGCCCTCTCCGTGCTTAGGCAAATCTCCGGGACCCTCTGGGAAAGAGAACTGAAACCGACTTGAGTTCCTCTCCAGAGAGATATCAATTTCGCGAAACGACAAATCTGATTTGAGCCGAGAGAAAAAACACTTGTACACACTCTCTTTTGCCGAAAATAGCAAAGAGACCAATTCGCCCGGACGAAAATAACACGCAGCACTCTGTTCAAGTTCGTCCGCAGAGGAAATAACGGATGCCACTTCCTCACATTCTTCGTCTCCAATAATACGCTCAGCATCAACACCGAGATATTTAATAGTGCCTTGGCGAGCGATCGCTGCAGCTGCAAATTGCTCAGTATGAGTGATCGATCCTACAAAATCGGTAGGCCACAGGGGTGGCGTAGCAGGAACCGATGCGAGAGGCACAAGCAGCTCGGAAGAGCCCAATTGATAGAGCGCCTTAGCTGCACACAATCTGCCAGCGAGAAAATCAGCCCGGCGTCTACGGGAAACTCCCTCGTTGAAAGAAGGCTTGTACTGATCAAGAAGCTTGTCATCTCCATCAACAATCTCATCGCAAAACAGCGCGGCAACGCACACGACATCCGAACACGATGAGAATTGGTAGCTGTGTGGCAGATGGGTTACTTGAAACATAATGACCAGTGCGAAATGGTACCACAGCACGAATTTCTACTCACAATTATCCTAAAAACGGCAGTTAAGGAGAGCACAGTGGTGCAGATGACTGAAAGCGCAAAGGATTTTCTGTTTTTCGCACGGAACCCTGGCACCGTCAGGGTGAGTACGGAAGACAGAAAAGCCGCAGCGATTTACGGCAGCTGCGCCGCTGTGCGAACCGCAACTGCCGTTTTAGGATTATACCTCCAGGCCCGAGGTTCACGCGGTTTGCGAAAAATTAGTTGTCAGGAGAGGCGTTGAGGTATCTTTTACCAGATCATCCGATAAAACATCGTCACTTGCATCCTTATGAGTCTCCGAGGCTGGCCATATGTTGCCCGGTGGAATCCTCCTCTGACTAAAAGGGGATAAGTCGACTACATAATTAAGCTTCTTAGATATTTGGCGAACACAAGCTGCGCTCCGTGAACCCGTTCGCCCACTCTCCGAACCTTGAGGTAATGGTACTGTAGGCCAAATTCACCTAATACGATTTACTAATAATCAAACACCACCACAACAGAACAAACACGACCCAATTCGACAGCTACCGCTCAGTCAACTGGTAGTTTCCTCCTGAGGGTCACTTCAGGGCCGAATAGCATCCTAACTTCTTGGGGAGACTCTTACATTTGCTATGACTGCATCGACTTTAACGGATAAATGGGGAAAGCTAACCGGGAGACGTGTATGCGCGAGCCTATTATCAATCTTCCGATCGACCAGGCCCCGATACAGTAGTCGATTACGACTCCTATTCCTGCTCTCAATTTCAAGCTGTGTGCTACTCGCTATTTTTACTAGGGCAGCCGATTACTCTCGCCAACTCGACCACCTGGCGAGCACAGTCAGCATTCAGCTACACGTCCAGCTGCTCGATCAACTTCGATTTTTG
>JAYVGZ010000103.1:0-10782 GCA_043771805.1 Pseudomonadota bacterium | reverse complement strand
TCCCAATGCACGGCTTTCTGCGGCAAGGGATCGTGCGATGAACACGCCAACGCTGTACACCCAATCAGAGCGGTTTCTGGTGGCAGAAGAGGGAGCACCTACCTGCCCTGACAGAGCGGTACGCTCCACCTGCCCTAGTGGTCAGCCTGTCAGTGTTATTGGAAAGTGTGGAAAGAGCGGAAGCTCTAACGGCGGAGTGGTGGGCTGCGAATCCGTCGAGAAGATTCCTCCTAATGCAACGGATATCGTCTACGCTCGTTCTAAGGGCGCGGAGCCTGCAAGTCGAGGACTCATGCCGGTTGGAGCATGTTCACTTAGTTCGTTTCCTGCCTGTGCAGTCGAGGGTGTTCTTCCACAACGGTCCAGACCCTATAACCCAGCACCCGGAGAACCGGCCTGTTCTGCGACCACGACCAGTTCTCCAGTGGTGTGGAAATATCCGGTATCACCTGAACCGATGTCTGATGCGGACTGCGAAGCTCGGCTTGGTGATGCAAAGGCAAACGCACAGCTTGGCGCAAAAATTCCGGGATCGGCAACCATCTCATCAATATGCTTGAGCCCTGAGTGGCGATTCTCTCTTCAGAAGCCGACTAAACCCGGCACTCCATTTAGACCCACTGCAGAAGGCGTCTACAGAACAGCGGGCACCCGACTTACGGCAACTCAGGCTGAGGCCATTTGCGCAGCAGCAGGAGGGCGGTGCGAGACGCAAAAGCTTCCGACAAGAGAACTCGCTACTGGTGGAACCGGGGAACCGGACGGGGGCGGAGCAGTCAGCACGCCTCAGGTTTCGGCTGTAGTATTCGACGCCATTCAGGCAGCCTATCCACGAGCGGTTCCGTGTTCAATCGGGGTTGCAAGTACTACGGATTGTGTCGCTATCTCTGTGAGTCAAACAGGCTCCGGCTCGTCAGTTAGTGCGCGAGTACGGGCGCGCCTTACGCTTCCACTGACAATTTTCTCTCTCTTGGTTCCTGATGCCGGTGTTCTAGAGTATGAAGATGCTCGTGTCACTGAGGGCTCTCTTTCGATAAAATAGGTCTGAGGTTATTCGGGTAGTTGTTCGTAACGCAGCGCGGATGGATAGTATGCTCATGGCACCCATCTCCCCCACATTGCGAGCAGCTTTGTATTTAGTTTTCGTGATTTATTTTATCCCCTACTCCTGCGCTGTGGCGGAAGATGCTCCCAAAGCCGAGGGACGATTTTCCTCGGATGATTATCAAGAGCTTGTAGAGAAAGGGGTCCGCCTTCTCGCTCAGTGCAATTCTACTAAATTTCGCGAACTACTTAGTCCCAGTATGTTGCGACGGTCGGAAAAGCAGCTTGGAGAGACGGCAATTGAGACAGTCATCAAGGAGCGGTACATACCGTTTTTCGCCGGCTTTCATCATTTCAATCCAACCGTAACATCGATGAAGACAAGTGACGTCGATGGGCATCGCGGGGTGGCAGTTTTTAGAACATTTGTCGATAACGTTGATCGAGAACAGCCGTTTGTTGTTTATGTCCTAGAGGAGGAAGGGGAACTCGTTATCGGGAACCTGCTCATCAACAAAACGATGAGGGATGTTAGTCTGGCAGGTCAGCCATAGTCGCCGAGCAAGAACCCGTCGTGGTTTATGGGTTCAAAGGCCCGATTGTCGAGTCAAGAAGAGCTGACACAGCTCGCTCTGAAGCTGCAAAGGTAACCTCGGTGGGATCTTTCGAGAATAGTTTAGCGAGACGAGTCGCTTCTGTAACATCACCGAAATTGAGGAATCCCCGGATCTTAGCGAGGGCGAGTAAGGAATTAGTCGGAAACGCCTCTGAAAATGCATTTATCAAGTTCTGTCCGGCTGAACTCTTCACGATGCGATCGTATCGATTCGCGCAGATGACTAAATGAGAGGACTCAATATCTTCGGGGATTTCCTTCGCTTGCAGCGCTTGCTCTGCGGAGCGCAGGGCGTTCACTAAAGTATGAGAGGAGGATCCAAGGTCTGCTCTCTCTAGCATCGAACTAACGGCGCTGAAATTAACCATTGCGGCGAAATATCGACACCGAGCGACGGGGCGTTTCGACAGGGTAGATAGGATTCGCAGCAGTTCATCAGCTCGATTCTGAGGGGTATGGTGCGCGAGAATTTGTTCTCTGCCCGCATGTGCGATCTCTCGAGCACGTCCCTTATTTGCCAAAAGGGCGTTAATTTTTTCTGCAGCATCAACAGTGTTGCCCTTCTCGTACAGCACAAGATGTTCGTTATCGCGGAACAAATCCGTTAGTCCGTTACCTGAAGCCTCGGTGAGGAGTACACTTCCACACATCATTGCTTCGAAGACTCTGAAGTTTAGATCGCTCTTAACGGTCTGATTAACGATAACTTCAGCGAAGGGAAAGATTTTCCAATAGTCTCCGACGGCGAGGTGAATCGGGATGATCTTCTCCAGCTCCTCAAAAAACCGCACTCGATCTGGATTGAGTCGTGGATTGCGGTTGCCAACAAAAGTGGCACCGAATTTCTTTTCGGTTGCAGGCTCCACAAAGCGAGGTGCCCACAGTGGGAACCAAGAGGTGGGGGTTCCCGACGCCTCAAACAAAGGAAGGTAGTCGCGCTGAGCAACCAATATGTGATCGAAGATCTGCGCGATGTACGAATGCAGTTCGAAGTGATGGTGAGTATCAACGGAGTAAAACACAATCGGCGTGTCGCACTCCTCAAGACCGCCGAACATTGGTGGCGCGCTGTTGTCGAGCCATACAATTCTGTCGGGCCGAAAGCCGTTTGGTAGAGAGGTAATGACTGAGTCAATGTGGAGTCCCGGTCGAGCAATCGGAACATCAAGGTCTGGCGATAGACCCGCCGTTATCACTTCATGGCCGGCCCCCCTGAATTCTTGAGAGAACCAACTTTGGTTGAGAAGAAGGATTTTCATTAACTGGTTTATCGCAGGAATAAGCCACGTTGCAGGTAAAAGGCTGAGCCGCCGATAGTAAGTTTAACAATGTGTTAGATGACTGAAGGCACAGTAAGGTGCACTTTTGTAAATTCCTGCCATCCTGGCAGGGAGGTGCCCAGATTGTTAATGCGTTGTTTAACTTGATCTTATCGTTATGCAGCCAAGCGTAAATCTTCGTCGCTACCTAAAGCCGCCCCATTAGCCGCAGCTTCAGCGTAAATGCGCGCCGGGGGTTCCCGAAGATCCCAAACCAAGCCTACCCACGAAAGCGCCTTGAGTATGTAGTGGGTAACATCAATTTCCCACCAGTAGAATCCCTGGCGCTCTGAGCCCGGATACCGATGATGGTTGTTGTGCCACCCTTCACCTAGAGTAACCAAAGCCAGAAGGAGGCTGTTCTTGCTGTCATCCCCCGTCTTGAAGCGTGCCTTCCCCATAATATGGGCCAAGGAATTGATTGCAAACGTCCCGTGGTAAAGGAGTGTAGTGCTGACACAGAAACCCCACACGAACATCTGGAAGCCACTAGTGTGTAATTGCGGGTACCAGATGTTTAGGTAGTAACCTCCAATGGCGAGACCTGCGCCGAGTACTACTGGGGCGACGAGATGATACTTATCGATGAACCGAATTTCAGGAAACTTTGACCAGTCTTTAACGATTTCCCATCGTGCCTCAATAAATTGAGCACTTAACACCCAGCCGATGTGTGCCCACCATAAACCATAAATTCGTGGTGGGTGGATGTCCTCTTCGGTGTCCGAGTATTGGTGGTGGTGACGATGATGAGAAGCCCACCAAATCGGGCCCTTCTGCGCACAGGATGTCCCAAGTGTCGCCAAGAGGAACTGAAAAATGCGGCTCGTCTTGTAGCTTCTGTGAGAAAAATAACGGTGGTAGACTCCGGTTACCGCAAACATTCGTATTACGTAAAGAGCTAGGCACACTCCGAGTGCAACCCAGCTAAAGCCACACCAGAGCACCAAAAAACAACCGAAATGAATTCCCCAAAATGTGCCCTGCTTGATTAGGTTGTAGGGATGAAGCGGATTACCTTGAGTCATTATAAATTCCTTGCTGGCTTGCCTGCCCGAGTCGATGAAATCGTGGCGAATAGATGCCCACGGTGTTCAATATCTCTGCGTTTAATATCTACTGCGTTTAATATCTACTGCGCACACCATCGATAGGTTAACCCGAGCGAAGAGCAATCACTTCGTTTAGGGTTCTGGGTGGAGCGCCTCTTCGAATGGCCCATAATAAAGGAAATAACTGGATAAGAAAACCACCTCGTTACGATCATGTAGAGAGGGTACACTTTGAACAGAGACCGAAAAATTCTAATACATGAACTTTGACGTTAAAGTGATAACGGCTTTTTATCCTAGACTCGACCTCGTCTAGATCATTATTCATCTCGACACACTGAATCTTTTGGCAGCTCGTGCAAACAAGATGATGGTGGTGATGGTTCGCATGACGCAACTCATACCGCTTCATACCATCAAGTAGATCAAGCTCTGAGATCACTTCATTGGCCATGAGGAAATCAAGCTCGCGATAGACGGTCGTTTTGTTCACGTCGAGAGATCGATCCTTTAAGAAATTGAGGATTTGTATTGCTGAGAGGGGTTGCTGTGTTGTGCCGAAGATCTCTATCAGCCCACGACGAACATTGGTTATGCGGAATCCCAGGCTCCTCAATTGCTCCAATCTATTGTGGGCTTCAGCTGAAGTTGATAGGGAGGATTCTTTCGCAACACTCCGTTCTTTGCGCATATTTACGCCTTTCGAGACGATATTGTAACTACCGAAGCAGGACCTTTTACGTGGGGGCGATCGTAGACTAGATATCCAACGACAGCGGCAAGAATTATGACTGCAACGCCACAAAGAAATTCCACGGATTGAGGTATCACTGCAAGGTGATCTAACAAGTGGAGGAAGCACCAACCAGAAACAGCGACAAGGAAAGCCGCTACAAACCCCGGAATTCGGTCAAAGAAGCGGGTCAGAATACTCCGCTCAGAGTCGCCTATATAGACGGCGGCACTCACTACGATTCCAATAACGAGAGAACTAGCGAGTAGAAGAGCAATCAAATTTCCAACCGGAACATCGCCCACGATCTGCAATGCTATGGCACCGGATGCTAGTGCATGTAACGAGAGCCCGGCAGCCGTCGAGAGCATCGCTCCTAGGCTTGCCTGTTGCGGGTGATGATCGCATCCGCAGTCACCGCCCGGTTGGTGATGAAAGTGGTGGTGCAGGAAGTGGCGAAGTAAAAGGAAGGAGCCGGTAAATACCAGGGCGTCTCCGATGATTTCTGAGTGGGCTCCAATTTCTGTGAGCGCAAGCACTCCGAGCAACGAATACGCAGCGTGGGTCAGAGCGAAGCAGGCCCCCCACAGTAACGGCCGACCTCCCATGGTCGTAGCAAGCGCGATAGCAATTAGAAGGCACCCGTCACTCAGGGCCGATAAGGGGTAAAGTATGGCTATAGGAGCAAACGGGAGGTCAAACATACCCGGATTGTAGGGGCTAGCTGCTCCTATTTGCAACTGAGTCGCAAAAGCTTCGCCTAGAGAGACGCATTAAAGTTTGTGATGAAGCGTCTTGCGCCGCTTAGTAGGTTGTTATCATTGATAATTCTTGGAACTTTGTTTTGCCCGCCCAGCTTTCCACGGCTTTTCATCCATGCGGCAAAACCGCCCGTTTTTACGACGAGGAGTGCCGGGGGCTTAAGGCCGAAGCCCTGAGAGCGGTGCGCTTCGTAGTCTTCGTTTCTTTCGCACAGTCGACCGTCTAATTTCTCGATAAACTGTGACATCTCGCTCTCTGTTGGAGCCTTTTCGGCGAACTCAACCAGGAAGATGTGACCACCGAGGTCGCCCGGGCCTTCGGGAAAGACTGGGCCTACGGTGTAGTCTGTGACGTCAGACCCGATTGAACGTGCTGCCGCTACTACCGCATCGTCAATCTCTTCTGCGATTAAATGCTCCCCGAAGGCCGAGAGGAAGTATGAGGTACGCCCGGTCACAAGCAGCCGCGGTGTTGAAACGTCTACGAATTTTACCGTGTCACCGAGGACGTAAGACCATAGTCCGGCGCAGGTGGTCAATACCACAGCGTAATTCACCTCCGGTTGAATCTCCGCGACCGTATGTCTTGTCGGACTAGACGAATCAAGCTCACTTACCGGGACGAATTCAAAGAAAATACCGACATCGAGATTAAGTCGCATGCCATCACCGTAACCCCGGTCTGCAACAGCAACGAATCCTTCGCTTGCCGGGTACACCTCTCGAAGCTCCGCTTTGCTTCCTTCAAGCACGTCATGAAACCGCTGTACGTAGGGGCCGAAATTAACCCCGCCGTGAACGATCAACTCAAGGTTTTTGTAGATCGACGCAACCTTTCCATTTCGGTCGGGCACTAATTTGCTGAGGGTATCGAAGAAGATCAGCATCCAGGCTGGGACACCAGAGATCATTCGAATATCTTCCTTTAAGGAGAGCTTGGCGACAGTGTCAATCTTCTCTTCCCAGTTTTTGATTACAGTTAAGTGGGGTGGTGGAAAGTAGCGGGCACGTGCCCACCAAGGAAGTGTCTTTGCAGCAATACCGCTCAAGTCACCACAAAACACTCCAGGCGTGGGTGAAGTGAGATCCGTGCTTCCTCCGAGTAGGAAGCTCTTGCCGCCAAAGATTTTAGAGTGTGGGCGATTGGTGACATGGTGAACGAGGAGATCGAGCCCGGCCTTTGAATTTGAGGCTAACATCTCTTTAGTGCAAGGAATGAATTTAGTTGTTCCTGAGGACGTGCCAGAGCTGACAGGGAAAAATGGAACAAGCCCTGGCCACGAGCAGTTATCTAGTCTGGGGAAGTCGGCTTTCCAGAAGTCCTCCCAGAACTGTTCATATTTCCGGAGTGGTACTCGGCGTTGATACTCTTCTACGGAGTCAATAGTGTCGAAGCCGTACTCTTTACCGAATTTCGTTTCTCGTGCCTGCCTCACCAATTTCAGGAGCTGCACTTTCTGAACCGAGGCTGGATCGATTGCGTTGAGGCGAGCATTTCTCCTGCGAGCATAGAGCCGCAGAAAGGGAGTTGCGTCCAGCATGTGTAAACCTAATCAAGGAGACGCGAGGTCCGGGCCACGTTAGCCCACTACCGCCCTTACCCTAGGCGTTCTGTGTGTAGAACGAGGGGTAGGATGATGGAAAAAGCGACGGCACTGACGCTCCTACGAAGAGAACGACAGAGCCACGAACCTGTCCTGATCGTTGGATGGCCTGTAAAAGCTCTGCCCGATTGGCGCTGTGGTGGCGTACAGCTCCTGCGCGTGGATGAAGTGCGTCTGGTCTCCAGGCGTAGTCCACTAACTCAACCCATTCGCCAGCAAATGCTTCTCTGATGCGACTCCAAGGGATCTTGGCCATAAGTCCTTTCTTGAGCGGTTAAAGACGTCGAGAATATACCCCTTTTCTGGCGCTTTGGGAAGGTTGATGTGGGGACCCTGCGGTTGCAGGTGTGGTGAATGAACGAGTATAAGCTCGGGCGTTGACTGTAGCTGTGGGCGAAATCTCTTGAGAAAGGGGTTCGAAAGGCGAAAAAACGGGTGAAGAAGTTATGGCTAAAGTATCGAAGATATCAGGGTTTCCGGAGTGGCTACCGGAGCAAAAGCTAGCCGAGGAGCAGATAATTGCCAAAATCCGGGCCCTTTACGAGGGGTTTGGTTTTACGCCTATTGAAACACCGGCGGTTGAGTTGCTCTCATCCCTAGCGTCTAAGGGGGTCATCGATAAGGAGATTTTCGCCGTCAAGAGACTTAAAGCCGAAGACGACGATGAGGCAGAGCTCGGCCTCCACTTTGACCTCACTGTTCCGTTTGCTCGGTACGTTGCCCAACACAACAATGCACTCGTTTTTCCCTTCAAGCGGTATCAGCTCCAGAAGGTATGGAGAGGCGATCGGCCGCAGAAGGGGCGCTTCAGAGAGTTCTATCAATTCGATATCGATATCATCGCGCGCGAGACACTGCCGGTATCGTGTGATGCGGAAGTTCTTTCGGTTGTCGGTCTCGCTATGGAGATTCTCAACTTTGGGCCGTATCTGATCCGTATAAACAGCCGCAAGATCCTCGCAGGACTTTATGGTGCCCTGGGTCTCAGCGACGAGGCAGTGAAGTCGGCGATTATCGCAGTTGATAAGTTAAACAAGATCGGAGTGGATGGTGTTCGGCGCGAGCTCGGACTTATCGAGGGGCTCTCGGCTGCCACGTTAGAGACGATTGTTCAGTCGACTTCTATTCAATGCTCGATAGGTGATCTAAGAGCGAGACTTGAAGCTTTGCGAGTCCCTGACCCCAGGGTGACTGAGGGATTAGAGGAGCTGACTATGATTTGTGGGCTGATCCCGTCCGATATTCTCTCGAAGGTGCAGGTTGATGTAAGCCTAGCGCGGGGCCTCGGCTACTACTCGGGGCTTATCTTTGAAGTCGGCATGATTGAGCATCCTGAGTTTGGTACCGTTGTTTCGGGAGGGAGATACGACAACCTTGCTTCTGAATTTACCGATCAAAAACTGCCGGGCGTCGGGGGGTCGATAGGGCTTACTCGTTTATTGGACCTGGCATTTTCACATAACCTCCTCGACACAACAAAACGTAGTCCGAGTCGTGCGCTCGTAACGGTCTATTCCGAAGATGATCGCGTTAAATGTAATGAAATTGCCTCGCAGCTCCGAAGCTGCGGTGTGCCGACTGAGGTTTTCTTCAGAGCCCCGAAGCTTGGAAAACAGATTGAGTACGCAGAGGCGAAGGGAATGCGATACGTGTTCTTCCTTGATAGTTCTACGGGTGCCCTTAAGGTGAAGGATCTAGTGACGAAAGAGCAGACCGATGTGGTTGATGTTGCTGCGTGGTTTGCTTCAACAGAGAAGTAGAGTGGCAACGAAAATACTCCGGATAAAAACGCCTGGGCAGGGGTTGCACGAAATTACTGACCCCGTTGCGGCAACTGTTCGAGAGGCAGCGTGCACGGAGGCGCTGTGTACTATCTTCATTCGTCATACATCAGCGAGCTTGATTATTCAGGAGAACGCAGACCCCTCCGCTAGGCGAGATTTAGAGGCGTGGTTCAGCCGATTGGTTCCAGAGGGTGATGGAATTTTTACGCACATCGCAGAGGGGGCTGACGATATGCCTTCGCATGTTAAGGCTGTACTGACTTCTACGTCGCTCTCGATTCCTGTTTTTGGTGGACACCTTGTTCTTGGGACTTGGCAGGGCATCTATGTGTGGGAGCATCGGAATGCGTCGCACCTCCGAGAGGTTGTGGTGCATATCGCCTAAGGTGGTGAGGCAAAATGCAACATTCGCCCACCCTGAAACGAGGGTGCCAAGGAAAAGTTTTTATAACTTCAGCTGGTTAATAGGGCTGAGTCTTTCTTCTATCAGGTCCAGAAAGGTAGCCCCGGATCGTAAACGTGGAGGCATCATGAGTCGAAGATAGATGGATTGAGTAGTACTCGAGCCCATCTAATGACAAAACCAGAGATACTTTCATTTCGGCAGCTGGCGTACCTTGTTATGGTTGCGGTTGCTTGGATCCTCGGTATCACCGTATCTGAGGCCCAGACCTTTTCGCTTCAGATTAAAAACGCACAAACGAATTCGGGCGAATCAGCAGTCGACCTTTACGGCACGCACGGGTTTAATCGTATACCCGGTACGTTCACAGATTCTAACGGCAGATTCCTTCTCGATAGCACCCTGCTTTCATCGTCAACACTCTCCTCGTCGACTCCTACGGTAGTGTTCGTCAAGGAGGGTTTTAGGTTTGATCCTCCTGAGATCTCCGTATCGCTCTCAAGTTGCCCCGGTTACATATGCGCTGTTCAAGCTATTGCGAGTACCAACTCAACAGTAGCTCTTGAATGGACGGTGGTGTCCAACCTTATTGGTGTCGCGGGAATTCCAGTGTCTGTGCCCTCTGCGCAGATTCCATGTCCGAAGTTAACTGACCCTGATGGCTACGTAGTGTTTGCTGTTGATAAGCGGGAAACGACGTGCAACGACGCTGATGCAATCGTATCGAACGACACGTACCCAGTAGTTGTCGGCCAACCTGCTTCCCAAGTTACTCCGACTACCTGTAATTACACCACGACAGGAGCAACAGGGTTTCGCGTCTGCGCGCGTACGAACAGCGCAGGCTTTGCGTACACGACGTGTACGACGTCGACACGCCCTGCCGTGGGATCCCAAACTACCTACAACCTAGATGTCAAAGATGTTAACGGTGTAGCGATCGCGGGAGTGGAGTTTTTTGGTGACTCAAACATTACGACGAAGCTCGCGAATCGGTTTACTAACGGGCAAGGTCGGTGGCAGTTCTCAACTTCTTCTTTGAGCACGGCTCCCTCCGACGTTATTACTGCTGATGCGACTATTTCGGTGGTGCCGGTTGCGACTGGTTATCGATTCGAACCCGCACAGCTCGTTCTTACGCCTGGTTCCTGCCCCGCCAATACCTGTCGAATTACTGCCTGGAGATCAGGCCTCTCTCAGGGCGTGTTGAAGGTCTCAGCCACGAACGGCAGTGCAGGGTTGGTAGGGGCGCGGGTAAACGTCACCTCGCCTGATGCCTGCACTCCGGCGCGGACGGCATTTACGGACACGAAAGGTTTTGCATTCGTCCCGGTGCTTCGTCAGGCACAATGTTCAGACACCAACACTTCCCTCCTTGATGACTGGACAGCGATTAATCCGAGCTATCCAGGCTGCACGTTCACCCACCAGAGTGACAAGCCGTTTAACGTTTGTCCGACAATGAA
>JAYVGZ010000102.1:0-4210 GCA_043771805.1 Pseudomonadota bacterium | reverse complement strand
TGTGAGCACTCATGCTAATTGATGGTGCTATGATTGGGATAAATGATGGTCGCTAGGGAGTAGTCGGGGTGCCTGGAGGGTTTCCGGATTCCGTTCCCGCGGGGGTCTTAGGGAGAGTTGGGAAGGGAAACGGGAAAAGGGTCAGGCAGCGAGAGCGAACCCGTCCTTAGAGCGTGCGGCAGTGCCGTTGGAGATGAGAGCGTTAAGGGCATCTGAGACAACTTGGGCACGAAGTTTAGTAGCTGCTCGAATACGGGTGAAAGTTAGAGGAGCGTTTTCTGCTTTGAGGATCTCAATGATTCTCTGCTCTGGAGAAGGCTTTACCTGCACTGAGTGTTCAGAAGTAATGATCTGATGAAACGGCCCGAACTCATTTGATGCGAGTTCGAGCTCAAGAGGTGGAATGGGGCGTTCTGCGCGGTGCTCAATGGTGAGGGAAAGTGAGTCGTCTGACTTTCGCCTAAGATAAAGATTTGAATCCCCCCAGGCATGAAATTCCGAAGAGCCGCGCAGCGCCTGCCCCTGACGAGCATGTTTTGAGTCTTTGCGCGCGTGATGGACAACGATGACGCTTAGGTGAAATGTTCTCTGAATATATCGCAGCCTGCTTAGGAGAGGAGCGACTTCGCCTGATGAATTTTCATCAATCCTGTGAAGACGCACGAAAGGGTCAAGGATCAGAAGCTTGGGGGAGAGTTTTTCGACGGTATTTTTGAGCATCTCGTAATCTGCATCTTGATCGAGCCGCAGAGCTGGTCGGGTGATAACAAGTATATCGAGTTCAGCGAGAGTGATACCGTATGCGCGAGCGATCGCTGCCACGCGAGTTTTCACGACATTAAGGGGATCTTCAGCAGCAAAGAGTAAAACTCTACCGGGAGAAGAGACACCAAATTGCCCCAGACACGGCTTACCGGAAGCGACCGCTACGGCAATAGAAAGAGCGAGCACAGATTTGCCGCACTTTGGCTCTCCACCGATAATGCCGACGGCTTCATACGACCAGAGGTCTTGTATGAGCCACCGTTTTTCCGGTGCGATATCGGCTAGCAGATGCACACGCGAGACGGGTAGAAGGCTCATGCTCGTTTTCTTGAAGGGATTGATTCAAAAAACAGTGCCTCATCGAGCACTGATACTTCTTTTTTCACACCGAGTACGAGAATTTCTCCGGCGAGAATATTCATAACGCGCGGATTACCGGCAGCGTGTTCAACAAGTGTCGCCATAAGCTCCTTAGTCATTAGTTTTGGTGCCCCGGCGCGAATCAGAGACTGAGTAAGAAGTTCTAAGAGCTGTGGGTTCGAATACGGCTCGAGATTCAACCTGGCACGAATGCGGCTTCCAAGTGGTAAGAGTTCCGGAGTGCGAAACTTCTCACTAAGCCGCTGGTCACCTGCCAAAATAACAGTGAGTACGGTCTTGGCATCAAAATGCATACTGGAAAGAAGCCTAAGCTCGGAGAGCACGTTAACATTCATCTCTTGCGCCTCATCAATAATGAGGACTGGTCGCACGAGTGATTTATCGATATGCGAAACCCACTGCTCTCTTAAGCTGTGAAATGTTCGCCAACGGTTATGATGATTAAGCGGAACTCCAAACAGTGACCCAAGTTCTCGGTAAAAATCCCCCACACCGCTCTGGGGACGAGAGAATTCTGCGATTCTTAGATCCCGTACACTTGCGAGCTGTTTGGCGATGAGCCTCAAGCATACAGATTTCCCCAGTCCCGGCTCGCCGACAACGAGGGCAAATCCACCCTCATGCACCAAACCTTCTACCCGCCAGAGGAAGTGCTCAAGTGCCGGTGTGGCAATGATCGCCTCATCAGGCATCTCGGCAGAAAAAGGATTCCATTTTAGTCCAAAGAGTGCGAGCAGCTGTTTATGGTTCATGATTAGTTCCCTTTTTAAAATGTGTAGGTATTATTTTTCCAGCTTTAGAATGTAGGCAGGTGGTAATCCTGTGGCTGCGAAATCTTCGAGCAGTTTTCGTAAGAGTGGCGGCTCTTGTGTGGAGATAACGGTCACTTCAGTAGCGGTAGTGAGCTTTCGTCTTTCCCCGCTTGCGTTAGAAGTTTTATCGACGGGAAAGATTTGGCAGAGCGGTATTCCGGTTTTGCGATCGACTAGGTGTATGAAGCTTAGATCCCAGCAGGCATACTCGAGATGGATCTCTTGCAGTGTGCGGTAGGCTTGAGGAATCTCGAATCGGGCGCCTTCGATGCTTACGGTGTTATCGGTTCTACGCTGTTTGCGAGTAATTCTACGGCGAAATGCCATGCGTAGTTCATCAAGGGAAAGACAGGGACGAAACACCTGTTTAGTATCGAGGAACTTCTGAGCCGGTGTTGTGCCGAGCTCTCTGTTAACAGCGCGGGTGTATTCCATAGCAAGCCACGCCTGTGTGATAAGATTAAGTCTTTCGAGGGTAAGACTTTCGAGCCCTTCGCACATGGCGAGCAGCCGTCCCTCGAGGGATCCAAAGAATCTCTCCTGCTTACCGTTTTGGTAGGGCGAGTACGGCAGTGTCGTGTTGTGTATAATACCGAGCTTGGTAAGCCCCGAGACAAACTCGAGGGATGTCATTGCGGAGCCGTTATCACTCATTAGAGAGCGGGGCAGCCCGACTTTGAGGAGCGCTTGCGTTACACCATGCACGAGGTCTTCAGTTTGCTCGGCTAAGTACCACTGCAGATGGCAGATAAACCTGGAACAATCATCGATAATAGCCAACGCAATCGGGGTAACCCAACCGCAGCGTTGCGTAAGGACCTGTTGCGAGCAGTGATGAAAGTCAAGATGTAAGAGTGCTCCGACATACTCACTTTCAAAGGAGCGGACCTCATAGCTATCGAGGTGTGCGAGAGCAGCGCGTTGCCCGGCTCTCTTCGCATACGACCGACGCACAAACCCTTGTTGATTCATAAATCTAAGAACTGTTTGGTACGATGGAAGCGGGTCAGGTGAGCCAGCGAGCGCTACGCGTAAGTTATCTGCATGCAGTTTTTTGCTCCACGATGGATGTTGTTTGTACTGAGCATCGAGAAGATCGATAGTTTTGTTTTTCATTCGCCGAGAGGTCCCGTTATCGGACCGTACTTTTCTGGCGAGCCGTTGTACGGGGGATCGCTTTTCGTGTAGCGCTGCGTAGAACCAGCGCTCGATGGTGCTGAATGCAAAGGTGGTGGCCAGCCCTGTTATCGGGTGACGCCACGCTCTAGAGTGCAGCTCTTTGATTGCCGTTCTCAGTTCACCACGGCATGGTGGTGCTGCTAGCAGGTGTCCGATCACTGAAAATCGGAATCCTCCCCACTGCTCGGATGTGCTTTTTCTATCCTCGCTCTTCGTATTCATTTAGATCTCCCGCTTTTTCCTTGCTGCGGGGGACCTTATGGCATCACAAAAGCGTAGTCAGCCGACAACCTCTGCGCAAAAGTATGCTCCATCATTTTGTGCTGTTCGAATGAGCTCGGCAGAGTGTGGTTTGGTACGAGGTTCGCGATAGCACACCAAGAAATCGAAGTGAATCAATAACAGATTCTGCAACCGATCTACCCGCTTCCTGAAACTGCTCAACAAGTGAGGCGGGAAATCGTGCTCCTGCAAATAACGGCGAAAGCCGCATGCGCAGCGCCTTCCATTCGTTGGAGGTAAGGAATTCCTCTATCCACACTCTCCAGCGCCGAAGGCTTACTTCGCTCACGCCGCTAACAGCACGGACGCGTTCCAGGGTTACCGCGGGGGATCGTCCGCTATACAGCACTAACGTGATAAGTACCGCAATATGTGAGTAAATCTTGTGACTTAAGAATCTCTCTGATTCCGGCGTATGGCGCCTTCGGCAGTTACGACAACAGTAGCTTACGCGGCGGGTGTCACCCTGACTGAATTCAAATGTATGTCCGCGTGGAGCACGCGGATAAAATGCCTGATCAAGCTTACCACCGCAGGACTCTCTGCAACATCCTTCAGCTTTTAGCTTCGCTCCCTGCACCTCGTCAGAGTGGCGCAATTCTTTCCAGATAATAGCTTCACACAACGGGCGATGGTATTCTTGCATTGGAAAAACTCCTCGATTTGATCATCAAGAGAGTGTCTCTGCCTTCTCGGTGTTACTCAAATTCACCGAGGGGGCTTTCTTATCAAACCTCATTTATTCTGGTATTTCTTGCCCGGATCTACATCAATTAGAGTGGTGCCTCACA
>JAYVGZ010000101.1:0-2695 GCA_043771805.1 Pseudomonadota bacterium | reverse complement strand
GGTGATCATGGATTCGCGGGCGGATGTTGGGTTGGATGATCTACTTCGATAGCTACTGTAGAGCTGCTCCCTGAAGATACTCTCCAATTCTCTCTAAGTTCTCCTGCCACGCTACCTTATGTGCTTCGTACGCTTCTTCATTAAGAAATCCTTCCTGAGTTCGTCGTTGGGACACCCAAAATGGGAGGGAAAGGGTATGTATCAACCTTGATAACGGTTGGGGTCAGCACTGGAGTCAGCGTCATCTCGAGCTGCAAGCGAGAGATCCACTCCATATCAACCAAACAACTTCAAGCGACCTAGCGCGATACTATCTCTATTTCGAAAGAAGGATGTATGAGCACTCTAGGGTCCGGCCGGGGCAGTCGCTGCGTGTTGCTTCGCGAGACGTGGAATTGCTCCAGCAACGCGCGCGACGAGGACGGTGCAAGTCTTTAGACCTATGATATTGCCCAACCTATCACAGCTGTCTCCACTACACTCAACACGTACAACTTTTAAATGTACTTGTACAACCAATCTTGATATCCTCATCCTATGGCCATCACCATCTCCAACTTCCGCAGCAATCTTTTTAAGTTAGTCGATCGCGTTCTAAAAACCCGTCGCCCCCTCGAAATCCTCCGAAACGGCGAAATTCTCTATCTTGTTCCCGCAACCCGTAAAAATCGACTCGCCGCACTAGTTCGCCGCCCGGGCCTAGTGGGCGACAGCGATGATCTCGATAAGGTCTCGTGGGAGAAAGAGTGGAACAGTGATCTTCCTTGATACCCATATCATGGTCTGGCTGTATTTCGGACTCTCCGAGAAGTTCTCGCCATTGTCGGCGAAGCTGATAGATCAAGAAGACCTGTTTGTCTCACCTATTGTTCGGCTTGAACTTCAACTACTCAAGGAGATCGGTCGAATAGAAGTAGATCCCCTTAGAATCGTTGCGACGCTCGAATCAGACCTCGATATCCACACAGTAGACCTTCCGAGTTCTAAACTAATCTCAGCCTCGATGGATCTTGATTGGACCCGAGACCCTTTCGATCGGTTGATTGTTGGAGCAGCGATTGCTGCCCGTGGGAAGTTGATCTCGCGAGACGAAAAAATTCGTAAAAATTTTGCTGGCTGCATTTGGTAACAAGCCAATGGCTGCGGAATACGGGCCTTGTCTTCTTTCGAGGTTGGGCATCTCACGGTACCGTCTTTCCGAGATGGGACTCTCTCAGGTCCCGTGCTCATCGTCGCAGGGACTGCGCGCAACATGGGAGCATCGCAACAATGAGGCACCGCTAAGGCAAGAATGCGCAAACCATCCCATCCACTGGCCTTACCGATGTGGATTCTGGGCCCCCTAAAGTGGTGCCGACTAGCTGGAATTGCCGACCCCCATACCGGGCTCGGGTGTACTAGTGGCCATCGCAGCAATGAAGGTGATATAATTTAAAAATGAACGATCTCATTGTCCTCCTTAACGAGATGAAAGCCAGAGGGCTTATAGGTGACTACGCGATAGGTGGAGCCACGGGGCTGATATATTATTTTGAGCCAATTCAAACTCAAGATATTGACGTATTTATAGTCCTGGAGTCGCAAGGCCAACCTTTGGTGAATCTCTCTCCCATTTACTCATTTTTGGCTGAGAGAGGTTGCGAACCCAAGCAGGAGTACGTTCTTGTTTCAGGAGTTCCCGTCCAGTTTCTTGTCCCTTACAATGCTCTTGTCCAGGATGCGGTCGCCACCGCAACCTCAGTTAAGTTTGGCGCCACTGATTGTAGAGTGCTCTCTCTTGAGCATCTCATGACCATAATGATCCAAACCGGCAGGACAAAGGACAAAGCAAGGCTTGAAGATTTAGGTAATCATCCCACTCTCTTCGACAAATCTAAATTCCAAAACCTTATTCAACGTTTTAACCTCGAGGAAAAATGGCAAAAGATGAGACAACAGATCGACTTCCCATGGAGGGGGGCCCGCCGGAGAGTTTCTTTGAAGGTAAGAGAGCAATAAAGGAATTCCTCATTTCTCTCCCGTTCGATGAGAAAATTCGGCGTGTTATTGAGATGCAGAGGATGGAAAAGTTACTCAAGAAGGACAAAGGGAAGGAGATCTTTGTTTGGAAGTTATAGCCTCCTCTCAACCGGCGGCTCACTCGCATGCTGAAAAGCAATCTGCGCCATCGACACAGAGATCTGATCAGGTCCCGCCTCGCCAATCTCCGCGCATGCGGGAAACAGGCAGCAGAAGTCCCGGTCGAAGCGGTGGCTAGACGCGACCTCCACCTTCTACGGCAAGGACGGCGAAGTTTTTCAGTACGAAAATATGGCGTATCTTTGGGCGTATGTTCCCCATTTCCTCGACCCCTTTTTACGTCTACAACAATGCAGCGGCTGAACTTTTGACTCAGAAACTCTTTGCGGTAAAAGACCCCCTCGGAGCCTCATTTGAACCGCTTATACTCACGCTCTTAAGAACAGGAGGGAGCAAGGATCTCGTTTCACAGTTAGAGCCATTTCGAATTGATCCGACGGATATTTCCTTTTGGGATGATGCGCTGAAAAATGGAATTGGTCCGTTGTTGGAAGAGGCCGAAAAGTTGAGCAGCGATCTGTTTTCAGAGGCCGAAGATAGGCCTAAAACATCGATGTAGGAAGCGTGCCGAGATGCACTGTGCCCCGCTCAGCTGTGCAACTGCTGCCTCAGTCTG
>JAYVGZ010000100.1:0-6470 GCA_043771805.1 Pseudomonadota bacterium | reverse complement strand
CATTGCCGGTCTTGCCTTCCTCGTCGCTGCCGGAAATCTCATTGTGGCGGGCGCAAGAGGCATGGCCATTTCCTTTGGCATAGATGAATTCATTATCGGTGCAACGATTGTGGCAGTGGGCACGTCCGTGCCAGAACTCGCGACAACAGTCATTGCCAAGCTTCGCGGACACGACGAGGTTGGCCTGGGAACAATTTTGGGCAGCAATATCTTCAACGGCCTTTTAATCGTTGCTGTCGCGGCCATTATCCACCCCATAACCGTGCCGTGGCGTGAGGTCGCTATTGCCTTGGTGTTTGGTCTCGTGGCATTGGTGTTCGCTTACCCTACGCGCAAAGGTTTCATTGGACGAAGGCGGGGTGTATTGCTGCTGGTGCTTTATGCTGCCTATCTCGCTACAATTCTTCAGCAGAAAACAGCCTAACAATTCGCTCAACACGGACGTGCAAAAGCGGCGCTTCGCTCTGCTTTTGCACGCCGGTTAGCTCTACCGTTATACAATAGAAATTAAATCATGCTGATTATCCTAAATGGCGTTCCTAATGCTGGCAAAACATCAGTCGCTAAGGTCTTACAGGCAAAGATCGCAAACACTGTTCATTTAGAGGTTGATGTACTTCGAAATATGTTCGAATGGATGCCTATAGAACAGGCAGTACCCATAGCACTTGAGAACGCCAGGAGCATTATTCCAAATTTTCTAAGTAGAGGAATGAATGTTGTCTTCGACTATCCCCTTGATGTGTATTGGCACTCCCATTTAACGAAGGATCTCCCCGAGGGTCTTAAGATAAAGACCTTTACACTTCGCCCTCGCCTCGAGGTTGTAATGAGGAATCGGGGAGAAAGGGGAATTACTCCGGAATTTTCAGAAAGAATTAGGTATCTTTATGGCACTGATATGAATGACTCTTCATTGGGCACATTTATTGACAATTCTGATCTAACTGCCAAAGATACCGCCATTATTATATTAAAAGAGTTGGGGTTAGATGTATAAGAAATCGATGGAAAAGATTTTTGCGCTTTGCAACTAATCTGTTGGCTAACATTAAATGAGGCGCAAAACTTTTCATTGAAACGTTATGTCGCTCAGGAAACTGCAGTTGAAACGGTCGTCCTTGAAATGAATCAGACCATTGTAGTTCCGTCAATTACAGCAAATCTTTCACCGCTAGGGTTCCATCACTTCGGTAGCGACTTCGTGACTGCCGCGAGTGCATTTCCTAGTACGGATCGGTACTCACCCCTACCGTACTATTTGTATTGCCATGCCATCGAGCTGTTCCTTAAGGCCTTTCTTTTAACCAAAGGAATCTCCAGGAACGAACTTTCGAAGAAAGCTATATTCAGCCATGACCTCATCAAGGGACTGATATTGGCGAGGCAGAATGGGCTTCCGACAGTCATTATGCTCTCTGCTGCAGACGAAGCCGAACTTGGAAAGGCGAACATATATTACAACGAGAAGGGCTTTGAGTACTTCGATGTCACTGAGGCCATGAGAGGCTTTTCCAATAGGCCAGATCTTAGCACGTTGCGGACCATCGCGGAGAAACTGCAAATCAAGTTGAAGGCTGTGTGCGAGGCCGCGACATAACCATAAAAGGTTTCGGACCGCGTTCCGCTGCGCTCCACACGGCCGAAACTTGAAACGTTATGGACGTATCGAGAAATTTTAACCATACATAACTTAATGCTCTTTCTAGGAGTTACTTATGAATCGAACACCAACGAGCCTTCAATCCAAGCCAGAAGCACATGATTCAGGCTCGGCACTGCTTCCTACGGGATGTACCGAGTATGTGGTCCCGCCGGAGTCACTCTCCGCAATGTGCAAAGCTGCAACTCATCCATCGTTTTCTGCATTCCTTAGGGAAAAGCAAGCAAGTTTCGGTGTAGTTTTGAATGCTGTAGGTGGTGTGGATATTCGTGCTCATGGTGATGGTTATCCATCAAACATAACGATCGACGATACTGGAAATATTGTCAGCATGCTGGATGGTGGCAGAAAGCCGAAGATAGTAACTGAACCAATCGCTATCGATCCTGATTTTTTTGAGCAAGTTGCATGTATGTGTCAAAGTTTTATTCTTGAAACGTCACCGGGAATCGTCGCATAAACGGGCACATTGTTGCTTCTCCTTTTAATGCCGCACTGAAGTAATCGACATTGAAATATCATCAAAAGTGAATGGTTCGACCCTACCGCTTCCTCCATATCACGGGTAGATTGCCGTTGCGCGGAGTAGGGCGTGACCCACTGCGTGCCTCCGTTTGAGGAACCGACGCTTTCAGGAATTTGCCATGGATGAAACCACAAAATCTATCATAGACAAAATTACCATCGTATTTCCGAAGCCCACACGTATCCCCACAGGCCGAGTGTGCACGAAGTTCTATGATACTTTTCAGCTCTCACCCAATGATCTCGCCCGACTCGGCGCGTTAGCAGTCGGGCATCTCGATCACGATGAATTCGATATTGCTGTCGGCCTTGCTTACAGTGGGGTCTTGTTTGCCGCCGCAGTAGCTGGGGGGCGTCGTGTTGCCATTCTGCAAAAAGACGGACGTTTTTTTGGACCTGACTTGAAGGGGTTACGCGTTGTAGTCGTCGACGACGTTGTGCACTCGGGGCAGCGGCTCCTGGAAGCGGCCAAGAAAGTAGAAACGGAAGGCGGGCTAACAACTGGGTATGCCTGCATCATCGATCGTTCGGTAGCAGGGGCCCTACCATTGTCAAAACCGCTATGGAGCGCCTTTCAGAGCGAGTTAGAATAGATGTCAGAAGGCAACCCCTGGAGGACTTTAAGCACGCGCGTTGTCTACAAGAACCCCTGGATCACTGTTCGAGAAGATCAGGTAATCAACCCGGCCGGTAATCCTGGCATTTACGGAGTAATTTCGACTCGTGTCGCCACCGGAATCGTAGCGCTGACCAATGATAATCAGATTTTTCTTGTGGGACAGTACCGTTACACAATGAATACCTATTCATGGGAAATACCCGAAGGGGGTGCTGAGGAAGGAGAGGAACCGCTGCTGGCGGCGAAGCGCGAACTGAAAGAGGAAGCTGGCGTGGAAGCAGCGCTATGGGAGCAGCTCGGTGGTGAAGTTCACGTAAGTAACTGTGTATCATCGGAACGTGGAATTCTTTTTCTTGCGCGTCAGTTGGATGAAGGGATCGCTAGCCCCGAAGAAACCGAGGTCTTAAAGGTCAAGAAGGTGCCGTTTTCAGAGGCGCTCGCGATGGTTGATCGCGGAGAGATTACAGATGGGCTTTCGATAATTGCGATTCTTCGCGCTGCCCGTCTGATGGGGTGATTGATTAGTTATGAGCAAGGCTTTTCAGACGACATCCTCGCGTGCCGTAGTGCGTGAGGGTGTTCTCGATGCGATTAAAATAGGATCCGGTGAAACTTACCTAAGCGCTTTCGGCGTGTTTCTAGGTGGCACTGCGATGCAGATAGGGGCGCTGTCCACATTGCCGCCGCTGCTCGGGGCAGTCGCGCAGTCGCTTGGTGTTTGGATTATTGAGCGCATCAAGAGTCGACGTCGAATTCTTTCGGTAGCGATGGTACTTCAAGGTCTCTTGTGGGTTCCGATTGCACTTGTTCCTTTTTTGTTTGGGGAAGGGCCATCCGCTGTCAGCGCTCTCATTGTCATAGTGGCACTCTATCAGTTGACGATCGGCGTAATATCTCCGATCTGGAGCAGCCTTATTGGGGATGTCATTCCTAGTGAGACGCGGGGACAGTTTTTTGGATTTCGTAATAAGTGGATTGCGATCGCAACGTTTGTTTCTCTGGGTCTTACAGGTGCGATTGTTCATCAGGCGAAGGGCTTCGGTGCGACAAGGTACGGTTTTCTGGCAATTTTCCTCTTAGCCGCAGTCGCGCGGGTGTGGTCTTCGTTCTCATTTAGAGCAGTAGACGATCCGTCATTTCATATTTCGGACGAATCAAAATTCTCGTTCTGGAAATTCGTATCTCGTACCAGGCAGTCGAATTTTGCGAAGTTTGTCTTGTTTGTTTCGAGTATGAATTTTGCGGTCGCTGTGGCCGGACCGTACTACGCGATGTACATGCTCAAGGATCTCGCTTTCACTTACGTTGAATTTACGCTCGTTGTTGCCACAGCAGTTGTTGCTCAATTCACCGTGATGCGTTCGTGGGGGGCAGTGAGTGATCAGTTCGGCAATCGCAAGATCATGGCAGTTTGTGGATGGCTCGTTGCAATTAATCCGTTCTTCTGGCTCGTCTCAAGTAACCTTTGGTGGATTATTTTTGCCCAGTTGTATAGCGGCTTTTTCTGGTCTGGTTTTAATCTGGCGGCGGCAAATTTTGTGTTCGACGCAGTGACTCCGCCGAAGCGCGCCCGGTGTATCGCGTACCAGTCGATTGTAAACGGTGTCTTAGTTTTCATTGGAGCGTTCTTCGGGGGATTTTTGCTAACCTACTACCCTGATTGGCTGACCCACAGGCTCGGCCTATGGACCCCCGAATCTACCTTCCTGGTCCTTTTCTTTCTCTCCGGCGTGTGTCGAGTTGCCGTGGTCTACTTCCTTCTTCCATCGTTCAAAGAAGTTCGTCCGGTCTTACCGATTCGCGGACATGAGCTGCTTATTCGAGTTTCATCTCTGCGACCGCTTTCTGGTGCGTCCTTTGCCCTCATTTCCGACGACGAAACGGGGGAGAGCAAAAGAGTAGACGGTAAGAAGCCGTTGGCTTAGAGTGCCGGAAAAGGCTGGAGGCCGAGGTATGAGCAGCGTTACTTGGTTTATTGTAGGCATCGTATTTCTCTGTTCGGAGTTACTTGTCCCTACCGGGTTTTTTCTTTTCCTGCTCGGAATAGCCGCTTCGCTGGTTGGTGTGATCACTTTGACAGGGTTGGTGCCGTGGTGGCAGGCCCAGCTTGGTGTTTTTGCTGTGCTTGCCGTTCTTTTTCCTTTTGCCTTTGCTGCGAAGTTAAAGCGGATGTTTCTGGGGAAATCTCACGGAGGTTCAAACGATACGACAGGCAAAATAGTAGTACTCACGGAAAGCATTGCCCCCGGGGCTATCGGGAGTGGCGAGCTGTGGGGATCGACTTGGCGGGTTAAAAACGTAGACTCGATTGAGTTCCCGACTGGTACAGAGGTAGTGGTTGTTCACGCTGAGGGAGTTACTTTGCAGATACGACGCAGAGACACTCATGACCAGATAAGTTAGTAACAGTTAATTTAAATTGAATGGCTCAGTTATGGTACAGTATTTTCTGATCGCTCTCGTTGTTCTTGCAATCGTGATCGTAGTGAAGGGCGCAGTCGTGGTGCCGCAACAGATGCGATACGTCGTTGAACGACTCGGGCAGTATTACAAAACTCTCGATGCTGGTTTCCACATCCTCATCCCATTTTTTGATGCCGTTCGGTACCGCCACTCTGTGAAGGAGCAGGTGGTCGACATTCCAGAGCAGATCTGTATTACAAGCGATAACGTGCAGGTCGCAGTTGACGGTCTCGTCTATTTGAGAGTGATCGACGCAAAGTCTGCCTCGTACGGTATCGATGACTACGAGTTCGGTATTATCCAGCTAGCGCAGACCAACCTTCGAAGCGAAATCGGGAAGATTGAACTTGACCGCACCTTTGAGGCGAGGGGGGTTATCAATCAGCGAGTCGTGTCTGAAGTTGATAAGGCGGCCGAGGCTTGGGGCGTCAAGGTTCTAAGGTACGAAATCAAGAACATCACCCCTCCGAAGGAAGTAATCACGGCGATGGAGAAGCAGATGAAGGCAGAGCGTGAGAAACGCGCTGCTATTCTCGCCTCTGAAGGGCAGCGCGACGCGGTCATTAATGCGGCTGACGGTGAGAAACAGCGTCAGATTAAGGACTCAGAAGCTAAGATGATGGCACAGATCAATTCAGCAAAAGGCGAGGCTGAGGCTATTCTGTCTGTTGCGAAAGCTACGGCCGAAGGGCTGCGCATGGTCGGGGAGTCGCTACAAGCTCAGGGCGGAAAGCTAGCGATGGACCTGCGTATTGCTGAGCAGTACATTCCCCAGCTCGGTAAGATTGCGCAGAAATCGAATACGGTCGTGCTACCTGCGAATCTGACAGACCTTGGTGGGGTGCTTGCAATGGCAAAAGGAATCTTCAGGACCTATCCGGATGGTGGTGTGGAGGGCGAGGACGATTCACCTGATGCACCAAAGATCAATCGCGCACCCGGCACGAGTGGTAGTAGCTGGTAAGCTAACTCGGTCGTGATTGCGGCCACCCAGGCCTTAGTCGACGAGTAGTCAGGAGAGTTTCCCCGAGGCGAGGGCCCACTGATAGGTTTTAGCAAGGCCGTCCTTGAGGCTTGTCCGCTGTTTCCAGCCAAGAGCAGTGATCTTCGAAATATCCAGCCGCTTACGGGCTGATCCGTCAGGCTTCGACCGGTCAAAGGTAATTTCGCCGGTATACCCAACTGTTACTTTCATTAGGT
>JAYVGZ010000099.1:0-2969 GCA_043771805.1 Pseudomonadota bacterium | reverse complement strand
ATAGGTCTTCTTAAGGAGAGATGATTCTTCGCGGCTAGCTCCCCCGCGCTCGAGACCCACTCGGTTCAGCCCAACGAGCTTCGCTCGGTCACCCTGAGCCATGCAAAATGGAGGAATATCCTGGGCAACCATCGCACCGGCGCCGATCATGGACATATCACCGAGCCGGACGAACTGATGAATGCCGGATAAACCACCGACCACAACTCTGTTGCCAATCGAGACGTGTCCCGAGAGAGCTGCGCTATTTGCAAAGATGCACCGGTCGCCGATTATTGTGTCGTGACCGACGTGGCTGTTAGCCATGAACAAGTTACCGTCACCAATCTTGGTTACCATGCCGCCGCCACTTGTGCCGGGTTGAAGCGTCACAAATTCACGGATGATATTACTGTTTCCAATACGCAACTGACTCGCTTCGCCTTTGAACTTCAGATCCTGCGGCTCTGCACCAACAGAGGCGAATTGAAAGATTCGGTTCCCCTCTCCTAAGTGGGTATGCCCTTCAATTACAACGTGGGGACCAACCAAGGTGTTACGGCCAAGCACCACATGCGGCCCAATAATCGAATAAGGGCCGATAGTCGTCCCCTCTCCTAGCACCGCACCGGATGCAATTATCGCAGTTGGATGAATCGCGTTACCCTGGAAACTACTCATCCGTGCCTTAAGCCGCCGCCGCTGAGAGAGTTGCCGATGCTACGAGTTTGCCATCTACTGTGACCTCTCCTTCCATGATCCAGAGCGGCAGACGCTTCTTAGCTGAACGCATCTCAATTCGGAGCTGATCGCCCGGCATAATTTGACGCTTCCATTTTACTCGGTCCGCTCCCACTAGATAGAAAAGTTTTCCTTCAGCCTGAGCCTGCTCTGAGTACCGCGCAAGTACCGCTGCTGCTTGCGCCATGGCTTCAAGGATAAAGACACCAGGAAAAACAGGCTTACCCGGAAAATGGCCTACGAAACACTCCTCGTTGGCAGTGACGTTCTTGATAGCCACAACATGTTTGTTGGGGACCATTTCAATAACTTTGTCGATCAGGATGAAAGGATAGCGGTGGGGTATCCACTGTTGAACGCCGACGAAATCAAGAGTCACAATTGTGTCGGGGTGTGCCGTTCCATTACTGCTATTTTCGTCTTGGGCTTTCGTTGATTCGTTACTCACACTCACCGTTTACTCCTTTTGCGCTCTCAGCGTACTGTTTTAAGCTTAGCTCCTAAAGAGCAACCTTTCTCTTGTCGAGGACCTTCACAACCTCTGCCGTAATATTGAGTTCCTCATTGGCGTAGACGACGGTCTGCCTGTCACGCTCTAAAACGAAGGTGAATCCCTTCTCGTCAGCGACGTCAGCAACCACAGCTTGTATCTCTTTCACCACTTTACCTAACTCCACATCATTCTTTCGCATGATGCCCTCACGAAGATCGACTGCCGCTCGTTCGTATTCAACGCGCTTTTTGGCAAGTACTTCTTTTCTGTCTTCCAGAGCAGACTCTGAAAGAATCGTCGTTTGCTTACTAAGGTCAGCGCTCGATTTTTCGAAATCACCTTTCAACTGCTCGAGCTTAGCCTGCCCCTTCTTCATTTCTGCTTCTACAGTACTCTTTGCAGCCTTCCCTACGATTGAAAGATTCAGGACTTCTTGAGTATCGACAACGCCCACTTGAAGGCCTTCCCCGTAAGCAGTTGGCATGCACACAAGGAGTAGTAGGCATGGGAGCACAAATTTCATGACGGCACCGTTTCTGATAAGAGCTGTGAAAAGCCAGAGAGACAAGGACATTACAACCAAATTATGGGGCTGTCGAGTGGCGGGCGAAGTTGAAGTTCGGCATTGGCTAGTGGGTTTGACGGGCTACCCGCCTGGAGCGGGCACGCTCTTCGTTCCTACTCCTTTTGACCCGTCCAAGCGAGGTACCAAATCCGATTGCTTTCTTAAGCGGCTCGAGAACGTCGGGCTTTAGCCCCGGAGAGAAGTCTCCTTCGAGTGAAATAGCGTTCATGGCGCCTTCCCCCAACTGCATTGCGTCTACGTCATTTAGTGCTTCACCAAGCCAGGCAGCAGCGGTAATCCTCCAATGGTACCGGTCCTCTTCTTTCGGCTTCGATTGCGAATTCATATACGCGGCAACGCACAGGTAGTATTTCAGTTTCCAACGTATCGCGACCTGCTCTTTCGAGTTGAAGAACTCAAGGGCCCGGTGCAGGGCAGCTGATGCTTCATCATACATCTGTGCATTTCGCAGCTTCCCAACTTCGAGGAGTGCGAGGCCAGACATGCTATCGACGAGTGCGCACTCCCTCTGGGCATTCAGCGCCACATACCCGAGCCTCGCGCGGTTAAGGAACTTTAGAGCCTCTACCGGCTCCTGAGCTACAATACAGAGTTGCGCGCGAGTCTGTAACAGCTTCGCCTCGGCGCGAGTGAGCTCGGGGCCTACCACCCCCTCAGAAAGACCATCTTGCGCCTCTTGCAGCAGGGTGTGCACTTTTGTCAAAGTTGCCGGTGAAATAACGCGATCACTAGCAAACTCCCGCATGGTGATCGCCTGAGCGAGCGCGGCACGGCGGTCGGCCGACGAGAGGACGTCCCCGCGCTGCTCGTCAAGCCTGAGAGACCGCTGCCATGCCTTTTGTGCGCCACCCCAATTGCCAAGGCCAGCGGCACAAGCACCGTGTGCAAACGCAGCATGAGAAGCCTGCGGCATAAGCCCTCTCTCAGTAAAAAATTTCTCTAACTGAGCGGCAATCTTCTGCCCCTCACTGAAATTACCGAGCAGCTGGTTTGCTGCAACGAGATTAAGTCCGATAGTGCCCTGAGCAAGCTCTGTGTGCTGCAAAGCCGACATTACAGAGATCCATTTCTTCGCCGCTGCCGTAGCGCCATTCACTACCGCACACTGGTATAAACCCAACACAGACGTCACTGCTGCATGCATAAAGCCGCCATTAGTTGCATGCTCGT
>JAYVGZ010000098.1:0-2174 GCA_043771805.1 Pseudomonadota bacterium | reverse complement strand
CGATAGAGGCCGTGCGTTTGTGAATCCTCTCTGAACTTGCGGCCGAACAATTTGTCCTCGATGAAGAAGACACCCTTAGTGGGCCAACCATCCACAACTCTCTCCCAAAATCCCGGCGAAATACCGAGCGGTTTTAAAGAAGTAAAGTAGTCGGTTTCTTTCTCAATTGTTCGCAGAATGCGCAGTAGCACCGCGGACTTGTTCAGGTGTTTCGGAAACTCCTCAAACGGCCCAAGTGGTGAGCTTAACGACTGAATAGCTGCCGGCAACCGCGCGAGCCTTGCGAGCAAGGTCCGTCCTACTGCGGTTTCTTTTAGGCCACTTTCGAGTTCTTGAATGAGCTCGTCTCGAAAATCCAAAATTTCTCGGAAAATTGGTAGCTCTTGCACCGAGTGATGTGAGGGCATAGCCGTTTCATTCGCTGATGGCGACTGGTGCGAGTAGAACGTATCGAAGTCAGAGGGTAATGTCGGGCGTTCTTTTGCCCGCTCTCTTAACTCAGCGAAACTCAGGGTGTTCGGCCGCGCTGGCTCATTACGTGAAAACAACATATTGGCCCTTACTGTATTAAAGAGAGCTGACGCGATTTTACCGTCATTCCATGTGCTTACTCAAGTTAATGGGCAGATATGTCAAAGTATCTTCTTCAAGACATGCCAGACGGCCTCACAGTCCGCGAAACATGACTAGCGATGAGAAAGCGAGTAAGGCATACAGGGAACGAAGCAAGTATGGACTCTGCGGCGCTCTTCTGAGCCGTCTCCCCATAGGCGTATTTTCACAACGAGCACGATATGGCCCAACAACTAATAAAAGAGAAAGATCCGACACAACTCTTCCAGCTCACGGCAGAGGCTCTTTTTACAGAGCTAGAGCGTCTCTCAACTCGAGAACACCTCGTACTAGGTCTCTGCGGCGGACGGAGTGTCGTTGGTCTTCTCACAGCATTGAGGGGTTGGTTTCTTTCTGGTTCCATATCAACAAAGCGAAGTGAGCTGCTAAAACGGTTGCAGTTTTTTATGGTCGACGAGCGACTAGTTCCGTTGACGGATGAGCAGAGTAATTATGGAATGCTTAAGAAAAACCTGCTCGATGATTTAATCGAGAAGGGCGTAGTGCGTAGTGAGCAGCTCCATCCTTTCACTCCCCGTAGTGAGGTCTCAGATTACGGCACAGATCTTTACTTGAACGAGCTCAATCGCTTTGGAGGTGCTTTTTCTGCTATCGTTTTGGGCGTAGGCGAAGATGGTCACGTCGCTGGTCTTTTTCCCAATCATCCCTGCTTGCAGCGCCCCGAGCCGCTCTTTCTCTCCTACTTTGAATCGCCGAAGCCTCCGCAGGAACGGATGACCGCTACTCTCTCACTGCTGCGTACCGCTGAGGTGGCAGTGCTCCTGGTTACTGGAGAGGCAAAACGAGATGCGTGGTTCAGATTTCAAAAAGAGGAGACAGAGGTACATGAGTGCCCCTCCGTTTTTGCAAAAGAGATACCAACTCTTATCGTTGCTACCGATTTGTAGCCCCTAACTATCGAATAAATCTTATTAACTGCCGATGATTTCACGTGCTCCTGGCTCCCGTAGTGGGGCGAACGAAAAACTGTTCATACAAACCTACGAATCGGTGTCGATACTAGTAACATCTAACTATGTAGAGCTGCTGGAAGTAAATCTTTCGATAGTGTGAATCACACACCTTCGGGGACTGATACGAAGTAGTTTGTTACTTCCTTGCAATCCAAAAAGGAGGGAGCTCTTGAAAGAAGAGTTTGCGCCCAAGGCCCGCAAGCAGTTATCAGAATCGTCTGACGAAATAATCGACCATTCACCCAACATTATTCCACAGTGGGCGAACAAGAAGAAGGGGAGCCGGTTTCCTGCCGATCTAGAGGTCTTTGCAAGCTGTGACGCGGAGAGCTTGATCGCTGATGTGGGAGACACGAACTTCTGCTCTCGATCCGAAGCGATCTGTGCCGAGTTGCTTCGAAGATACGTACCTCACTTTGATCTATTAGAAGGTGCCACATTCCAGGTGCCTGTGGGGAAGGATTCTCAGGGGAATACTTTGGCAGTAGACTTTCTCGTTGACGGTGTCTTGTTTGAGTATCACCCCGTGCGATTCTTTAAAAACCGGCGTCGGTGTGGTGACTTTAGAAATCAAGACGAATACAGGGC
>JAYVGZ010000097.1:0-3755 GCA_043771805.1 Pseudomonadota bacterium | reverse complement strand
AGGCCGAGGTCCGTGAGAAATCCAGGCTAGGTGCAAGAAACGAAACTCTTGCACCTAGCCGCTCCTACGCTGTGATGTCGAGCGTATGTGGAACCCCTGCGGCCGCAGGTGGCCCATCGGGCGATGCCTCGGGTGCAGCAGAGACACCTGTCTTAGTAAGGAAGCCACTGTAACGCGGCTTTTTCTGCTTCTGATTGGTAGAGTCGTCAGAGGCAGTAACGCGTTTTGCTTTCGAAAACTCGCTTGCTTCTCGTAGAGCAGTATCAAACACAACCCCCGTTAGCGGGGTTTGAATCCGTTCAATTATCATGGTGCCCTCCTTGGCATGTGTGTTGGGGGATGTAAACGACGAATCCCTTATTATGATTTTCGGAAGTTAAGGAGTTTACCTTGAGCGGTGAGTTACCAGCTAACTAACTGAAAACGGGTATAAAGGCGTGACCATTGCGGAAAAATCCCGCGAAAGGCTTAAAAAATACTTGATTTCTCTGCCAGCATATTAAGCAGCTAATTAGAGGCGTCGATACTCTAATTAGTATGAGCAACGACAGGAAGAACACCGCAATTTACACCGCATTCGATGATCTCGAGCAGCCGGAGATCATTACGCCTGAACGCAATCTGCTAAGGGCTGTGCTCCTTAACGCCGTTGCTGACCTGAGGCGCCCTGGAGATTTTCAACGTAAAGCGACCGAGTACTTCCTTAGCAGAGAGGAGGATTATGTGTTCTCGTTCCATTCGGTGTGTGGATACCTAAACATTGACCCGCGACAGATTCTGATGCTCGTGGGGCTCGAGAACGGGCGGCCGGAATCCCGTAGGGAGCGCAACGGAGATGATGTGAGGGGCAGTATCGAGGAGCTGATTCCGTTAGATCCCGAGCCGATTGGTTAATTAGGAACCCCTAGTCGCCACACTCGTCACACCTGGAGGGTATCGGAGCGTCGATACATCTACAGACAGTCACAGTAACAGGCCCTAGAGGCGCAAAACCCCCTTCTGCTACTACTACTGGTGTAGACCTATTTTAGGACGGGTCAAATTTGAAATTTTTACTTTCTGTATTGCCAATCCTGTACTGTTACCACGCCGGCCTTTAGCTGCTTCACGAGTGTGAACCCGCGATCACGCATGTGTCGAATAAGCGCTGCAGGACCCGAGTCACGTTCTGAAGCCATATCCCAGATCATCAAAATATTACACGATGCGCCTTCTGCTACAGGAAAAATCTCGTTTTTAAAGTACTCCTTCTCTTGATCGGTTAATTGGGAGACTGGAAGTAAGGTGCCTTTAAGTCCGTAATACTCTAGAGGCGCTTTTATGAATGACATTGTTGGTTCGCTCAGAAGGAGCTGTAATTTCGTAGCTTCGATAAGACCCACCACAGCAAACAGTTGACATCCTGCAGTGCTTTGCCGCTCTTTAACGTAGTTTGCTGCTGGTTTCCACTGTGTATCGGGAAAAGTGGTGTACAACCAGGGAAGGGTCATAGTACAGAGCACAATGAGCCACAACGCAATCCTCGTTTTCTTATGAGCAATTGATGCCAGTAAACATCCAGCGACAAGAGCTTCGCCGAAGCTGGAAAATATCGTATAACGCGGAACTAAAAAGACCGGGCTAATCAAGAGACCGGCAAGCAAGGCACAGCCTTTGGGCGCAAGGAACCAAATGAGCGCCAGTCCGCAGTTGTTCAACTCCGCCCGGTCAATAAGCACTTGGTTTCGATATATGCAGATCTTACATATAGCGATTAACAGCAATGTCAGAAGCACAGGGACTGAAACGAAAAAAACAAAAATACTTCTGACATCAGGTGTGTCAGAAATGAATTGGAGCTGGTCAAGTCGGGATCTTAGCTCAAAGCTGTGGACAAACGCGGGTAGGGCAGTGATGCTGATTAAAATAACCCCCACGAGCAGCTGCTTGCGACTCAGATTGGACAATTTATCTTTGAAGATTATGTAGAGGTGGATAGGTAATATAAAGATGAACGTGGGATGACAGTACAATGCAGCCGAAAGTGAGAGGACTGAAAGCGTTAAAAACAGGGTACGCCGATAGGTTTTCCAGCTTGCTAGCGCAAATAAAGAAAGCATTCCAAAAAAGACTCCCGCGCTGTAGGGCCGGGCAACGACAGCGGCAAAGACCACCAGGTAAGAGACACTCGCAAGGGGAGCTGACCACAAAAAGGATCGCGAATTGAGTAGTCGACCCGTCTCTAGAAATAGGAGGCAGGCAAGCAGTACGAAAAGACACGAAAGCGAGCGTAGCGCAATCTCTGATCTACCAAATAAGCTACTCCACTCGGAAAGGAGAAAGTAGTAAAAGTAAGTCTCTCCTTGGACAGCGTTGCTTGCAGTGCTTCCGATACTCCAGAAACTCCCTGCTTCATCGACAAACAAGGCGTCATTAAGGCGAGGAGCCCAAGTTATCAGAGCGAGCAGACAAACTATTTTTATCGTTGTGATAGTGCGCACGTACACTCTCTAAACATCTCTTTCCAGCCCCTTGTTCAGTACAAAAGTTTCTTGATCGCATCGCCTATTTCTATACCAATCCTGCACAGGATAAAAAATCTGATGCTGGTTTGGAATCGGCTGTGGGTAAAATTCGAGCGGGCGGTGCTCGGGTCCTTTCAGGTTTGGAGGAGCTGGACACTCCCAAGGGAAACTCCTTATTTTAGAGCCCACATGATTGAAGTGGCTGAAGGCAAGAATCGGGGAGCACGATGAATTGCGCCAGCCCTCTTTCTTCGCTACCGTCATGCCGCTATGCGTGAGCCTTCCACCGCCGAACAAAATACTCAAATTGGACTTAAATTCCTTTTCCGTAAAGGTGCGTCCCCCTCAGCTCCATTGATCGTCTTCATCCACGGCCGCGCAGGAACGCGAGAGGTAATGTGGCTCTTCGAGCGGTGCATCCCGCCGGAGGCCGCAATCGTATCCTTTGAAGCCCCGCTCCCGGATACTGAAGGCGGATGGAGTTGGTGGGACATTGCTCGCCCAGATTCTGTAGGCGAGGGTTCTGCGGCGGCCGCAGATCGAGTTGTTACTGCTCTCCAGCGCTTCGAAAAAGAATTTTCGCTCACCCCTCGAAATCGTATCGCGATTGGCTTCTCTCAGGGTGCAGCTCTTCTCTCAGTTGCGCTGCAACGCGGGCGGCTCGATGTGGCTGGGGTCGGGCTGTTAGCGGGCTTTGTAATTCCCGTGGAGGGCCCGCTACCGATCGTGACACCGGTTTCTCTCTTCGTGGTTCACGGATCCCTCGACGAGATAGTACCGATTGAGCGTGCACAGAAAGGAGTTCAGTATCTTCGGGGTCTTGGCTATACCGTTCACTTCAGCGAGGACGCGGTTGGTCACAAGGTTGGAGTTGCCGCGACCCGCGAACTAAAGGCCTGGGTTGCCGCTCTTGTGGCTGAAAATACTTAGGTATCCGGTAACCGTTCAGGCAGTGGAGTTAAAATTCGAGGAGCGTCCCGACCCCTCAGGGGGTGGATTTGCGGATGCAAATCCGGGGTGAAAACAACTAAGCGTTCACAAAAGCGGACGACGGGCGACAAGCCCGTTGACCATAAGAGGCTCGCCATCTGACTAAAGCTGTCGCTGTAAGGCCCTTGATTTGTCAATAAAATACCCCTCGTGAACGCTTACTGTATCCGTTCACGGGTATATTTTTGTTCACAAATCAAAGGTGTTACGCGAACAATTTTTGCAGTCAGGCGAACGTTTCGTCGACAACGAGCTAATCGC
>JAYVGZ010000096.1:0-2060 GCA_043771805.1 Pseudomonadota bacterium | reverse complement strand
TTACCTTTAGGGTGCACTGGGGTGCCATGGCAAATGTCTACGCGAAGGATAACAACGGAATCCCATTTTCGAAGAATCCTCACGACAATGTCACCATTGCGGCTTCGCATGAGTGGAGTGAGGCTGTCACAGACCCAGATGTAAATCGCTAACATGCTTGGGTGGTACGACAAGAATTATGGAGAGATTGGAGACATCCCGATACTGCTCGAGCGCGACTTCTCAAAAATGTGGGAGCGTTTGAACGGCCTCGCAGTGCAGAAGGAGTGGTCGAACACAGATGGAGTACCGGAGGTCGTGCCCCCTCGTTAGGTGGATTGAGGTCTGTGAGGCAGCCAGAATTATCGATGCGAGAGATACAACCTGTGGGTCGGACGTGACTACAGATATATTTTCCGCACTGGTTTAGATACCTGCATCACAGACTTCTATGGCCTCACCCTCCAGCCCTGGTTCGACAAAAACAGCTTGCCTATCTATACGAAAAGTTTGGCGGTGATTTACCTCTATAAGACTAGGTAATCGCTCAAGCAGTGGGTGAACAGATGCAACGCCGGAACCAAAATTCAACTTTTTCGTGATTTCGTTGCGACCACAATCGCAGATAACCCTGCCGGAAACCGCAGTCCAAGACGCAAGATCCAAGCCTCTAAGCCTAAAGGTATCCCGAACAAGAAGTTCAAGACGCGGCCGGGATCTCGCACGTCTGATCCGGAGCGAACAGCACCCAGCGGTTTAAGAATAAGCCGAGAAAAAATCGCCACCGGTAGAAGAAAAAAGTTTGCGTATGTCGAATAACGGATCGCAAACCCGCTATCAGTCAGAAGAGTTACTAACTCGGTTAAGCTGTATCGCCTCTGAGTGTGAAGGCTGCGATCATGATCGCTAAAGAGCCAGGAATATGCGGCGCAACGGATGAACAATACTCCTTCAGGTTTCAAAACTCGCAGCATTTCTTGAACGGCTTGCTTCTCCCCCTCTGCTCCGGGAACTTGTACAAGGACGTCAAAAGACGTCACAAAGTCGAAGCTATTATCCTCAAAGGGAAGAGAGGTTACAGAGCTTTGTGTGACTCTTGAGTGGTAGGGTTGAGGAACGAAGGAGCAGGCATCACTGTCTATGTCTATTCCGTAGATTTGCTCTCTGGGCACATACGACTCTAGCCACCGAAGGTTACCACCTACCCCACAACCTGCGTCGAGAGCTTTTCGCTCTTGAGCGTTGCCCGGAATTTCTACGTACGAGAGTATCACCGAGGATATCGCCCGCATTCCTTTGAACCACCAGTGTGTCGTTTCTAGCTTATCAAGGTCTTCAAAATCACTTCGCTGCATAGATTGACGCTCGTAGAACTACTAGGTGAAACCAGAGGGTAAAAAAGTCAATCAGGGTTTTGCTAACTCTTCTAAAGGTAAAAAATTGCGACGCTCCGAACTCCCGAGGTAAATGTGTAACGGCAACTTCGTCAAATCGAGCCCCCGAGCGGGCGAGCTTATAGATCATTTCAGTGCAGATAACCCCGCTTGTGGCCTCAAGGGAAATAAGTTTAATCGCGGCAGCTCTCATCAGCCTGAAATCACAATCCACATCTCTGATTGGGATCCTAAAAAAAATTCGCGCAAGAAGGTTGTAGGTACACCCAATGACCGCCCGACCAATTCCGTCAGCTCGTGATTTTTTATAACCGTTCACTACGTCAACTGTTGGGGACATTTTACTAAAGAGTTTTTTGAGATCTCTAATATCGTACTGAGCGTCCCCATCTGTGTAGAAGATAAGATCTCCGCGCGATTCTGAAAAACCGGTTCGAAGAGCTGATCCATATCCTTTATTTACTCCATGATTCACAAGGCGCAGAAACGGTCTTGTTTCCATCATCGTCGATACGACTTCTATGATGTTGTCTGGACTTCCATCGTTTACAATGATTACTTCGAACGATACCGCCAGCTCAACAGCCACTTGAGCCACCCGATCGACAAGACCAGGGATTGAGCAGGCATCATTGTATGCTGGGAAAAATACTGAGAGAGCTGGCTTCAATTGTTGCTTCCGGTTTG
>JAYVGZ010000095.1:0-5460 GCA_043771805.1 Pseudomonadota bacterium | reverse complement strand
GCAAATCCGCCCCTGAGGGGCTGGACGCTGCTCGGACTTTAACTCCACCCCCTGAACGCTTACAGTATCCGTTCACGGGTATAATTTTGTTCACAAATCAAAGGTGTTACGAGAGCAACTTTTGCAGTCAGGCGAACGTTTCGTCGACAACGAGCCGATCGCTCGTTGACTGTTTTTGTGAACGGCTAGTTGTTTTCACCCCCGATTTACTCCGTAAATCGACCCCTGAGGGGTATAGTCGGGCGGCGTATTTTTCTACGGATGCCTGAACGGTTACTAAAACCATAAAATAAATGTGAGGCGTAAAAGGTTTACTTTGACTGCGCTATAACCGCCGTTTTATAATTACAAAGTGACGCATTCACCGGTAACTTCACTACCTTCCAGAAATACAGCGTCGGCACCGCCCATCTTTTTTACCCGTACACAAGATTTCCGTTAGGCGTTCAAATGTAGCGGAGTATATTTCGAAGTGGCCAATTTAAGTCGTTCAACCTTGTACCTCAGAGCCTCGTGCTTTGCGGGCATTTAAGTAAGGAGGATGCTTATGGAGCAGAATGAGCGTGAGTTGATTGAACAGGCGCTCGCAACTAATTTTGAGTTGCGAAAGCTTTACGATCAGCATGTCAAGTTTGAGGGCCGTCTAGATCGGCTCGGACGGCAGGCGTATCTTACGCCGTCCGAAGAGGTGGAACAAAAAAGGTTGAAACGGATGAAATTATTTGGTGTCGAAAAAATGATAAGGATCGCAGGAGACGAAGAGACACAACAGGAGGCTGCCTAGCGGTAGTCTTTCCTCTCGTTATTTCGCTCGGGGCCACCACGAACAAGCCCCAAAAACTGAAATGGGGCCCCGCAAGGCCCCATTTCTTTATCCTGCGCCCCACATTCATAGGCCGTAGGTTTCGGTGATCTAAGCCACCACATAATTTGCCTACGCTGCTCTCCGCCGTGTACGAATTTTCGTCTTGGAGTTGAGGATAGCGTAGCGCGTCTTCTCAGGGTCAAAGCCGAAGTAACGGCAGATTGAGTGAAATGAGAATATATACTCTTCGTCCTCGTCGTTCAGGTACTCGAGAGCCTCTTCGCGAAGTTCTCCTTCAGCACTGAGATCTTCGATCGTTCGAAGAATAATTGCTCTCATTAACTCACTTACCGCGCTGTAGCCTTTTCCGCTAAAGTACGCGAGATCCATCTCTGGTAATCGATCCGAATTGCTCACCGCAGACTCCGTGTAATCAAAAGCCACGCTCTTCCGTGAAGCCGACCATCGTCCCGCACTAACGCGCTCACTTTACAAAGTTGAGTAGGCAATCGTGTGATCCTTTGGCGAAGGCTCCAAAAACCGCTGAGCAAACCGTATTAAACCTTCTGCAGGGGATTCCCCAGCAGCTAAATTTCAAAGTGTTATGGGGCTGACATCAACGGCCGTGTGGTAGAACGCACGAAATTCTATAGACTACTGAAACCCATAGGGAAATTTTCAAGGCCGAACTATTGGACCCGCTCAACTGCAAAATCGATCACAGCTCCGAGAGCATCAACCGCCGCACGATCAGACGTGTCGGTATGCGAGATAGCCAGGGCGAGGGCTACACGGGCTGATTCGGCACGGTCGAAGGCGAGTTGCTTTGCCTGTAACATCACGTTGCTCTTCTTCAGATCGGCAAGAGCTGCGCTAACAAAGACCTCTTCCTCGGCGCGAGCGCTGGCGGTTGATGCAAGCGGGGTTACAAGGCGCCTTGCGGCCGGATCTCCGCTCGCCAACCAGAGCACATTAATAATCGAAGGTTTTCTCTCAATAATATCAAGCCCAGGGCGTTTCCCGAGAGTCGCTTCATCGGAGGTCACATCGAGAATGTCGTCTATGATCTGGAACGCTATCCCGAGGTCTTCGCCGAATCGAGACATGGCCTCTTTAACGATTGCCGAGGACCCCGCTATGTGCGCCGCGCAGAATGCGGCGAGTCTGAACAGTGAAGCCGTTTTCCTCTTGGCGATCGTAAGGCTCGTATTGAGAGAGTGAGACTCATCACAAAGCAGGGTCTCTAGTGCTTCTCCTTCAACCAACTCGATACAGGCACATTCGGTGGCAGCGATGATCGGTTGATCGAGTTTTGCACAGAGGCCAAACGCTCGTGTGAGCAGAAAATCGCCGCTCAGCAACGTTACATTCACGCCGAATTTTGCCAGGGGTGAGGGTTGATGTCTACGAGTTGGGGAGTGGTCGATAATATCGTCGTGCAGCAAAGTCGCCATGTGAATCAGCTCAATTCCCGCTGAGACGTCGTTGAGCGGCTGAGTGACCTTCGTGATACCAAGCGCCTTGCCGCATAGGAGTGCTAGAACTGGGCGTATTCGCTTTCCGCCAAGTGAAAGTAGGTACTCCGGAATTTGATGCATCAGGGGGACATCTGATCGAAATGCAGCGCGAATAGTTTCTTCCACCTGGGCCAACTCTGGTACCAACAACAGAGAGCGAGTAAAGCGTTCTTTGGCAGAGAGGTCTGCGATTGTCCCCGAAGCATCTACGTCAGGGTTCGGTATGTGCTCCCCGAGCTTGCCGTTGTGGGAATTTCCGGTAAGACCTAAGGCGTCAGACGAATTTGCTGGATGTCCCATAATACCTGTCAACGAGAGGAGATTTGACTTCCTGCGACTCTAGCACAGCCAACGCACGGTAACTACCGCTGGCGGCGTCAGGTTAGCTGGCCGATGGGGCCGATGGTTGAGTAAATACGGTATTTCGAAAAATGATGTGGGTAGGGGATGAAAACAAGACCCATCGAAGTGCGGAATGCACTGTCAATGATCGATCCCGCTCAAAACGGACAACTGATCAAAGAGTGTCCCCTACGGGATTCGAACCCGTGTCTTCACCGTGAAAGGGTGACGTCCTAGGCCAGGCTAGACGAAAGGGACGTGAGTTACTTCTCTTATCGAGAGACAACCTCGCCGTGTGCTCCCTACTGTTATCTGAGAAGTGTCGGGGGGTCAACTGGCGGAGACAATTAGTTGCGCTCGACCTTCGGTGGAAAAATAACTATTGAGCGGTTCTTAACACCCCCGAGAGAGGGGAGGCAAAGCATCCCGCGGCTACATTCCCGTGAACGTGCGCGTGCACCTGAACGTGCACGAACGATGAAAATAGGCGATTAGGGGACTTTGGGGTACGTGCACGTTTACGTGCAGGTGCACGACTACGGGGGAATTGTTCAGACATTTTGGCGCTCTTCCCGAGGTGAGCTGCTTGCCAAGAGACCTTCTATAGTGCTCACATTCCCCTCCAATGCCTACCCTCACGCTTTCGACCCTTCGGCGCCTCGCTGAAGAATTTCAACTATCGTTGGTAGCAGTCACTTCATCCGAGCCCCTGGAGACAGATCGAGAGCGGCTTCAGCAATGGCAGGGTGAGGGGTACGCAGGCGAACTCGGGTACATGCTCCGCGATCCAGAACTTCTCACTGCTCCACAACGGATTGAACCTTCGACTGTGTCTGTGCCGATTTTTGGGATCTCTTACGACCAGGGCCGGGTAGACGAGTGCCCACCTGGCTTTGGTCGCGTAGCGCGGTATGCGTGGGGGCGTGATTACCACCGAGTGATTCGCAAACAGCTGGAGCGTCTCTGCAGTGCAGTCGAGAAGGAGATCGGGAGTCCAATCATCGCTCGAATATTTACCGATTCGGTGCCGCTCCTCGAGCGAGCATTAGCGAGTCGTGCCGGGTTAGGGTTCGTCGGGAAAAATACGTTGTTGATCGTCCCGGGGCACGGCAGCTTTCTCTTCCTCGCGGAGATTTTGTGGAACGTCGAAGTCGTCAATGATGAGCCGATGGGGCACGAGGCGCAACCGAAGGCAAACTGTGGAAGCTGCCATCGGTGCCTCACCGGCTGCCCCACGGGTGCCTTTGTCTCGCCGTACATACTCGATGCCAGAAAGTGTATCTCGTATCTCACCATAGAGAAGAGGGGCGCTCTGTCGATACAGGAGCGGGGTTGGCTCGGCGAATGGATTTTTGGTTGTGATGTATGCCAAGAGGTGTGCCCATTTAATCATGTTGCCATGAAGCGAAATGGCCGAGCCTCAGTTGCTCCACTGCGCGCTGAGTACGGAGTCGGCAGTGTGCTTTCCTTACAAGACGTGTTGAGAATCCGTAGTCATGGAGAATTTGTGGGCAGGTTCGGGGGCACTGCCGTAGCACGGGCGAAGCGCGAGGGGCTCCTTCGTAATGCAGCCGTTGTTGCAGCGAATACTTGTGCTGTTCCATTGCTGCATGATCTAATTGAGACCGCTAAGTCGGATGCTGCTGGCGTAGTTCGTCAACACTGCTTGTGGGCGGCAGTAAGCCTCGCTCGGCTATCGGGATCGAAAGCGGTTGAAGATAGTTTACAGCTCGCTCAATTCCTTGCACGGGACCAGGAAGAAGCGGTGAGGCTAGAAGCAGTAAGGGTGTTGTCAGGTGACATGCACTAAACTAATGCCACTAAACAAATTTAGCGGTGTTCGCACCGGAAGAATCAGGGAGAATGGGTATGGCGCATGTTTTGAGAATGCTCTTTTTAGTTGGCCTGTTAGCTGCTGCCGGTTGCGCGCCACAGCTAGGGCTCAAGATTGCGGTCCCCAATCTTCCGGATCCCCAGCGAACGGTTCCCTCTGCCCGAGGCGAGGGGGAGCCGATTCGGGTACGAGTTGGTAACTTTATCGACGGCCGGCGCTCAGACACGATCGCGGTAGTAGACGGTCGAGAGGTAGCCTCCGACAGCTCCATTGCACCTGTAGTTCAGGAGGGATTCGAACGGTATTTTCGGAATGCGGGCGCCAATGTCGTACTGTTCAACGCCCCCTCAATAGAGGGTGAGGTTACCGAGTGGCGGGCCGCAGTAATTCCGAAGTTCCCTGCGTCAGAGGCTTCAGCGGTTGCCCGGTTGAAGGTTGAAATTCGGGGAGCAGGGGCCCGAGTTGCATATCGAGCGACGTATTCGGGAGAGGCTACTTCAAAACATCCTTTTCTCTCAGAGGATTCTATCCGCGAGCTCTTGGCAACTGCGATGGGTAGCGCCATTGAAGAAGCTGTTCATGACGAAAGCCTGGTGATTGCGCTGTCTAATTCTCGGGGAGAGTAGACTCGTAAGCGTTCTGGTGGTGGAGTTAAAGTCCGAGCAGCGTCCAGCCCCTCAGGGGCGGATTTGCGGATGCAAATCCGGGGTAAAAACAACTAGCCGTTCACAAAAACAGTCAACGAGCGATCAGCTCGTTGTCGACGATAGGTTCGCCTGACTGCAAAAGTTGTGCTCGTAACACCTCTGATTTGTGAACAAAATATACCAGTGAACGGATACCGGATACCGGTTACCACTCTGGTAAGCGTTCAGGGGGTGGAGTTAAAGTCCGAGCAGCGTCCGGCCCCTCAGGGGCGGATTTGCGGATGCAAATCCGGGGTGAAAACAACTAGCCGTTCA
>JAYVGZ010000094.1:0-2216 GCA_043771805.1 Pseudomonadota bacterium | reverse complement strand
GAAAACGGCCGTGGCTGTACAAAACGCTAAGGTGGCAACAGACGGTTGCAGCCGTGCGTATGTAGTTTGGACAAGAGCAGCTCGCGAGGAGCGAAGAGTTTCAGTGTGTCCAATGGTGTCCTCTAAACACTCGCAGCAGCGAACGCGACGCAGTAACATTGGGGTTTCCTAGTAGAGTATAAACCAAATATAAGAGTCGTGATGTTCGCTTACTAAGTCGTTGGTGTCAAAAGGGAATTTTCTGCTGGCCTACGTCGCTTACAGGTTTTAGCAGCGAGTAGGTAAAGCGCCAGGACTGATGCAGAAAATTCGAGAATTGCGGGCGATATGCTAGGGAACCACGGCGAGGCCTCGATCCTCAAACTTCAGAAGTTTACCCAGGCGATACTCCCGAGCGGCAGAAAACGTTCTAGCAATCTGGGCTAGAACTCAGAATCAGAACCTGACTCTTCGTCGGCTAGCTTCTGGGCGAACAGTTCAGTATGCGCCAACCTATCTCGCTCTATTTGAGCCTTTTGTTCGACCATGAATGCCTTTATTTTGCGCTCGAAAACGAGTAACGCGGCCGGAAAAGGGCTCGTGAGCACCCAACCGTGCCGGTCACCTTTTCGGTTGTCCACGATAAGACGGATCAGTCGTTTACCGCCGGCTTCATCGAATCCTTCAGCTACGACCTCGAGACGTTCCCCGAGGATCTGGGCAAACTCAAGTTTTGCACCGCCTTGGCGTTCGGAGATCATGACCACAGTATCCGGAAATAGGGCTATCCACACATCAACACGATCTCGGTGACTGATGCGTGCCTCAATAGCTTCCTCCTCCTCTTCCTCTGAAAAATCGGGCTGTAAGGTGCCTTTGAAGAGTAGCGTTATAGTGAGGTCCTTTCCGCCTGCTTGATATGCATATCGACGCGCAGCGGAGCGAGCAGCCAAGTATTCAAGCATGGCACGGGGTTTGAGGTCTCTCCACGCCTTGGCTGAGGCAAACTGAAAAATAAAAGGTATGCCGACAAAGGCAGACCAGAATAGCCATGGGAGTTTGAGACCGAGAGCAATTGTACCGGACACCGTGAGTAAAATTGTAGCAGCGGCGATACCTTTTGACTGAGCCTTAGCCATCAGCTCAAGCTTCTCTTCAGGAGGAATCTTCCTCCACATATCGAAAGAGGAGCTATCTGATTGAACGACTGCAGCCATTTGTGTCTCGGAAAATTGTGCCTAAGACTACAAGATAAGCACGAGTCGTGCCGGGATCGACGGGGGTAAAAGGACGGGGCTGACTATGGTCAATCTACTGGATTGATGGTGTATTATAGTAACCGGCGAGCGTAAAGGCCAGCAACCTGCTGTATTAGTGGGCAAAGACGGCTAACGAGAGATTAAATGTGCTCTCCGTGGCGCATGGATACCCGTTGAGCTGTGATAAAGATGTTTACGTTGCGTTTTTTCGGTTCCTTTCGTGCTCAAAGGGAGGCTCTCCTTGTTGCGGCGGAGTTTGCGCCGATTCCTCTCCATTCCGAAGTTCAGGCCCAGCTCAACTCGTTAACGGGCTCTGTAAACGCTCCGCCATTAAACGTGACGCGTCCGTTCGCCCTTTTTATGCTCATTCTCCGTGGAGTGAAGGGCCTGGTTATTGAAATTATCACTTGGAATACAATCGCAGCGGTCGTTGTGCTGTGTTCAGTGATGGTGACACGAGAGTTGGTGAATACGAAGGGGTCCCTTTCGGTAGCGGTGTGGCTGGCTATCGCATATCTCATTTTGCGAGTCGCTCAGGCTGCAATCGACTATGGGAATAATGTCCGGCGCCTGCAGGTCCACCGAGGCGTGCAGGTCTCTCTCTACAGACTCATCAACGATAAGGTGCTTCGGCTTGATCATGCCAGCCCACAGTATGTGAACAAAGGTCAGCTGAAAACATTAGTGGGCTCTGATGTCGAGTCTATTGAGGATTTTATTAGCGCGGCCCTTCATCAGTGGACCCCGGCACTAGTTTCAGTTTTGATACTTGTACCGGCGTTATTGGTCGTTTCCGGTTGGGTCGGGCTTGTGGCATTCATCGCTGCGATTTCACTTATTCCGATTGCAACTCTCGGAGCTCGATTCATTGAACATTACCAGAAGAAAGTGCAAGAGAGCCAAGATTCGCTGACCACCTTAGTCGGCGAGTGGGTGAAAAATATCCGTCTCGTCAGATTCCTTGGATGGCCCACTGCC
>JAYVGZ010000093.1:0-11923 GCA_043771805.1 Pseudomonadota bacterium | reverse complement strand
CAACAATGGAAGGTCCATAGACGGAACGAGCCGTGGTCTATCTGGTTGCGCCAGTTGTTTCCCAAAGGAAAGTCTGAGCGACTCGCGCGTGATCATGACTTCGTTCGTGAACGCGGACTATCCGGCAATTTTGACCAGGAGGATCCCCGGGCATTGCGCGTAACCTTCGCCTCTTATAGTGCTGAAATGCTCGTGCAGTTCACTGCGGAGATTGAGGTGCGTCAACGTGAACTGGAATTGTTTACTCAATGTAGCGCAGCACATCTGGAGAAGCTTTGTGCGTTCTCGGAATGGTGCAGTGAACACAAGATTGACGGGGACGAGGTTGGTATTACCACGGTACTCGATACCAAGTACCGATTTAAGCTATTCCAACTTGCAACTCACTATTGGGAGGCAGGGTACCTCCTTGAAGTCGAGCAGCTGCTTGATGAATCTTCCTCGTACAAAGATGGGCAATCGCCGCAGAAGTTGGAGCGTCACTACCGTAGGCTCGCGAAGCTTGCGCCCTGTTTCGTCTCAACCCTTCATATGCTCCCTAGGTGGTGCAGGACGTATCTTCGAGAGGAGTCCTATTTACATGAAAAGATCGATCTTCTGATTATTGATGAGGCGGCGCAGGTCTCTCCTGAGGTGGGGGCTGTTGTTTGCTCGCTTGCGAAGCGGGTGTTTTTGGTCGGGGATGTTCACCAGATTGAGCCTGTACAGGTAATCCCCGAGGCTCTTGATTTAGTTAATGTGCGTCACTACCTTGGTGTCTCGGAGGAAGCAGAGATTGATGAACTCAGGCGTCTGGGATTCTTGGTCTCGAGTGGATCCTTACTTTCGCTCGCGCAGAAGGCATCCGCGTTCTCTACGCATCCGCAAGTTTCGCCGGGTTTTTTCCTTACCGAACACCGGCGTTGTCTGACTCCGATCATCTCGTTCTGTAACGAACTAATTTACCAGGGACTACTGCAGCCTAAACGCCCCGCGCAGGAGTTCTCTCATAAGCTTCCTCCACTTGGATGGATGCATTGCGAGGAACGTTCCAGTAAACGCGGCGGAAGTCATGAGAATAGTGGGGAGGCGGAGTTGGTTGTACGGTGGCTTTCTGAGAACTCAGAGAAGCTGCGATCCGCGTATCAGCTTCCCCTAAAGCAGATTGTGGCGATCATTACTCCTTTTACGGCCCAAGTTCGGGCGCTGCGTCGGCAGATAAGCAAGAGCGGATTAGCTCATGAGAAAATTACTGTTGGAACGCTGCACACGATGCAGGGGGCCGAACGGCCCGTAATCCTGTTTTCCGCGACCTACGGGACGAATCATAGTGGCTCAGTTTTCTTCTCGCGTAATCCCCGGCTTCTTAACGTTGCAGTCTCGAGGGCGAAAGATGCCTTCCTGGTATTCGGATCGATGGAGCTGTTCCGCCCGTCAGAGCAGGCTACGGGGTTACTTGGAAAATATCTATTTGCCAGTCTTGCGAATGAGCTCTCACCGCTCGCTAGTTATAAGCCGAAATATGTCGATCACGCCCGTTCGGTTCATGTAATTGATTCGCTCGCTGCTCACCGTGAGATTCTACGCCAAGTGCTTGAACGAGCGAGGAGAGAGGTCTTGATCGTTTCTCCCTTTATCACTGAGCGTGCGCTTACTGCAGATGATATTCCGCGTATGGTTAGCGATGCGGTTAAGCGTGGCGTGCGAGTGAAGATTGTTGCCGATATTGGATTAAATCGTAATGCGGTAGCCTTAAAAAAATGCGTCTCTATTCTCAAAACAGCTGGAGCTCAGGTATATCTCGCAAAATCTCGAGGGATACACAGTAAGGTCGTCTGTAGAGACTCTGACCTGATCGTTTCTGGATCCTTCAACTGGTTGGCAGCAGTTCGCGAGGCCGGAGCGTTTCAGCGATTTGAGGTCTCGTTCGTTCAAGAGGGGGCGGTTGCGGCCGGGGCGATTGCTGTCCTTGATGAGGAGCTTCGGAAGATTGTTGGGAGTGGTCGAGTGGAGGCTGGATTGGTTGGGAATGGGTGAATGGTGGGTCGTCCGTAAAAGTCCCGGTACACCTAAAAAGTGACGATTTAAGTAGTTACTTTTGTAAGAGGCCTAAAGCATTATAGTTTTAGCTCTATCTAGCCGGCTTGGCGGCCGTTCCGTTTGTCTATTGAACCTCTCGATATGAGGAGCGGCAGCGGCCCGCTTACTCCGCTAGTTGACCCGATTAAGTCACCAGAAATGCTCCGCAAACATAACTGGGCGAAGGGCGAAGATAGTGGAGGGATGCAAATGTTCGGAAGAGCTGATCGCAGAAGTTCTACCGACAACGCGGCTGAACCTTCCCCTGTGAGGCCCTCTCTTTTGCTGGCGGATACAAAGATGTCCTCCGCGTTCGAACGATCAAAAATCCAAGAAGTGACGTTGGAGTTCCTCAGGGCGAATCTAGCGCGATTGATGCCCGAACTTTTTACCGAGCATCCACGCGTTGATATCTTGATTGGCGACGGTGTTACTGCAAACTTCTTCGAAGTCGTTGATCGGCACGGCGCAAAGTATTTCATTAAGGCCCGTTCACTTGATGATGCAGAGATTGCGACGGGATCCCCGGTTTCCTCGTGCACCAAGGCCGAGAAGGAGGCATGGATCTCTGAAAAATGCAGCGATGCTGGCGCCCGTGTTCCTCAGATATTTAAGCCGGTCATAGTCCCATCAATTGATCTTCCAGATGCTTTGGATGGATTGCGCACGGGGGCTGTCCACGGCAGAGATCGGCCCTTCATCTTGAATGTGCAACGTTTCGTCGACGGAGTTGAGGGCTTCCGAGACATCTACAACCACCAAGTGCAAGTAATGGTGTGCCGGAACCTCGGCGCTGAACTGGGGAAGATAAATCGAATCGCGTCAGAAGGGTTTGGCGGGCAGTTCGATTCAGTGACGAAAACATTTCGGCAAACGTGGATAGAGCGATTCAACGAGATGGAATTACATTTGAAGTCGGCTCGGTTGAATACGGTCGGGCTCTTAAGTCAAGAAGAGGAAGAGATGTTCGTAATGCTAACTGCTCCGCTTGCGTCGTGGAACCCCCAGTCAAGCTTACTCCATACCGATCTCCATACGCCGAACTATAAATATCGAGCCGATGGTTCAATTAGTGCGGTCCTGGATCTCGAATCTGCTGAAGGAGGACCATGGCAGCGCGACTATGGAGAGGCGCTTGCGCGTATCGAAGCTCTTCCGTTTCGAATTACGAGAGCCGAGCGCATTGAACGAGCGGCGGCCTTTACAAAAGGATACGGCCGTTCAGCGGAGGAACTGCAAGCAAGTCGGGGTATCATCGATGGCTTTCGAGCTGGAGAATGGTTGAACCGTCTGCATATCTTCTACTGCAAATGTGGGGAGCCCTATGTGAAGCAGGCATACCTCGAATACGAAAACGTGAAAGATCCGTCGACCAGGCGATCTGACCAACTCGATCGGCCCTATAGGGCTCTTGGCTGCGAGGCGATGCTTAAGGCACTTCTTCTTGATCGCTGGTAAGGACGGCACCTACCGCCCTACTAGCTTCTCTCTCTCTAGAAAAAGACTCTTATCAATCTTCGAAAAAATAGTCTGGTAGTACACCGGGTCGGTCATCACCTTAACGCCCATCGATACCCCGTAATTGTCGAGGGTCTTATTCTGAAAAATAAGCCGCACGTTCGTACTCCGTCCCACATTCGTAAGAGTCCCCGAGCATTCAATTACAGAAGAATTTTGCCATCGAACTTGATCGTTTCCGAGTAGCCCACCCCATCCGGAAAACCCGCCGTTGTTACCCAGGTCAGTTTCTTTGGAAGCCTGCACAAAGCCAAGGTCCTTGTCAGCATTTTTGATTATGAATCCCTCGTCGAGAAGGGCGTTAATAACAGCCCTCATAGCCGTAACCATCTCACGGTTTTCATAGGAACGGCTCTGAAGTTGGCGTAGCTGTAGCTGAGTAAGGGGAGGCGGAGGTGGCGCCACGTTGCACCCGGCCACAAAAATCGTAAAAAGGAACAGCGGCACGAGTCGTGACAGTTCGAAGGGGACGCAATGCATCATCATTAGAACTTCGTGGAATGGTAAGTAAAGTTAGCGACTCGGCCGGCGCCGTCGAATTTGACTACGACAGTCAAGGTCTTCTGTGTTGTGGCAGAGGCTCCTGCGTTCTTGTTGAAATTAAGTAAAAGAAGAAAAACTCCCCCAGAGTCGGACGAATACGACGCCTCAGTTGCAATCTTATCGTAGATCCAAGTCTCCGTTCCTGAGTCCTCACGCGTAACGATGTTTGGCGAGCCGAGGGCCGTCGCTACGTCAGATTGTGGCATCCCACGACGAATTTCGCGTTGTACAACGCCGACCGTTAAATCTTGATCATGGCTTGAGTGAATTGCAGCAGTATGATCAGCAGCAGAGCGGCACCCGGGAAGCGTCGGTAGTATAAAAAGAACAGTCAACGCGAGGGCATAGGTTTGACGAAAATTACGCATCGAGAACTCCGAAGACGGAAAAATTAAATACCCTCGATATTATGCGGCTGCCGGGCATGAAGCACAACAAGTACATTGGAGCGGGCGGCACCATCGGCCCGGAAAGGCCTATGTAGTAGGTTTCTTCACACTTTAGGGGCGTTCGCCCAACCCCGAGCGGACCAAATTCATTCGCAAATTCAGGTTGTTGATTCGGGTAAGTCGAGCGGCTTAGAGAACAGCCCTCCTTGGAACCGCCTTCCAACACGAGCCATTTACAGCACCTCTTCTCTTTGCTACGTTTTTCCGATACCTTAGACCGATTGTGCCGATCATTTTCGATTGAGTTTGCGCACGAGTTCTAACGGGCAGGGTTATCTTGAGACAGTTTTGTCGAGAGTGGCGATAAATCCCGATCTTGACTTGTATCTCTTGAAAGATTGGTTGAGCTCCTTACAGGGAAGCTAGCAGAGGGAACCTAATAATCCCTCTTATTGGAGTGTTATAAAAAGTATGGCTCGGATTACCGTAGAAGATTGTCTCACCCGCGAAAATAACCGTTTCGCGCTTGTTCAGCTCGCATCAAAGCGCACGAAGCAGCTTCTCCAGGGCTCCACCGTTCAGGTGAGTGACCGACGAAACAAAATGGTGGTAACCGCTCTTCGAGAGATTGCAGGCGGCAAGGTTCGTTTCATGTCACCCGAAGAGGTCGCAGAGTTTGAGGAGCAGAAACGTCGCGATCTAGAGGCTGCGCGCGCGGCAATCGAGGCAGAGCGCGAGAGACGTCCAGAGATCGGGGCAGGGCTGTTCACTAATGGGAACGATACCCGCTCGAGTAGCTTTCTTCGAGAATCGCTTATGACAACCGGCCCAGCAGCAGCAGCGGATGACGACGAGGAATAGATTCCGCGTTCGGCAGGCGGTTGCTCTAAGATTCATAGAGGGGTTCATATCACTGTACGCCTAGTAGCGGAGCTATTTCGGCTACAACATCAGTCGGGGACGCGTCGAAATTAGACGCGTAGTTGAATGTTATGTCCTTCGAGCAGATCGCCGAGGCTATAAAGAAATACTACCCGTCGCCGGATCTCGATCTCCTGAAAAAAGCTTACGACTTCGCAGAAAATTGCCACAAGGGGCAGGTGCGGGCGTCAGGTGAGCCATACTTCGTTCACATTGAAGAGACTGCGCTACTTGTTTGTCGTCTCAAACTGGATATCCCGTCAGTTGTTGCCTCTCTCCTACATGATACTATTGAAGACTCTGATGTCACACACGACGATATCGCAAAGCCCTTTGGCCCAGAAGTCGCAGACATCGTCGATGGTGTTACCAAGCTCACCAGAATTGAATTTGAGTCTCGTGAGGAGAAGCAAGCCGAAAATTTTCGCAAGATGTTACTTGCGATGGCTAAAGACATCCGGGTAGTCCTGGTCAAACTCTGCGATCGTCTCCACAACATGCGCACTTTAAAGTTCTTCTCAGAAGAGAAGCAGCGGCGCATAGCGCAAGAAACGCAAGAGATCTACGCGCCCTTGGCAAACAGACTTGGAATTCATTGGCTGAAGTCTGAGCTGGAAGATCTCTGCCTGCTGTATCTCCGCCCAGAGATGTATTCACAGATCGAGGAGTTCGTTTGTCGCAATGCCCCCGAGCGAGAGGCTTACATCGAGCGGGTAACACTCGAAATACAAAAGACCTTGGCTGAATCGGGTGTCTCTGGGTCAGTTAAGGGAAGAGGAAAGCACCACTACTCCATCTGGCAGAAGATGGATAAGGATAAGCTCTCTTTTGATGAAGTGTACGACCTTCTTGGCTTTAGAGTGATCGTGCCAACCGTGCGAGCTTGCTACGAGACGCTCGGGATCGTTCATGCGACGTGGAAGCCGATCCCGAATCGGTTCAAAGATTTCATCGCGATGGCGAAACCAAACATGTACCAGTCGCTCCATACGACGGTGATCGGGCCAAGTGGGCAACGAATTGAAATTCAAATCCGTACTCCCGACATGAACCGAATTGCGGAAGAGGGGGTTGCAGCGCACTGGCGGTACAAAGAGGGTGGCGGCGCTGCACCTGGGTTCGACCTTCAGTGGGTAAAGGAGCTCGTTGAAACGCAGCAGTACCTGAAGAATCCAGACGAATTTATTCAATCGGTGAAAGGTGAGCTGTATCCTGAAGAGGTCTTCGTCTTTACTCCGAAGGGAGATTTGATCCGGTTGCCGTTCGGCGCGACCCCAGTAGATTTCGCTTACGCTGTGCACACTGACGTCGGCCATCGAACCGTTGGGGCGAGAGTAAATGGTCAGATGGTATCGCTCGATCATGTGGTAACGAACGGTGATACGCTTGAAATTATAACTTCTAAGAACCATGTCCCAAGTAAGGATTGGCTTAGGTTCGTCCGCTCTTCAAAAGCAAAACAACGGGTAAGGGCTTTCATAAAGGCAGAAGAGCACTCTCGCGCGCTTGCTCTGGGGATGGAGCTGCTCTCGAAAGATCTGCGGAAGGTGAAGCTGAGTCTTAAAAAGCTTGAAAAGGATGGGCGCCTTCTCACGGTTGCTAATGAGATCGGGACTAAAACATTAGGAGATCTGTTTGCAGGCGTAGGATACGGCAAAATCAGTACTTCAAAGCTCATAGCGAAGCTTCTTCCGGAATCCCCCGACGTAGAGAAGGCACTTCTAAAGCAGCCGACGCCGATTCAGCGGATATTCCAACGTGCAGCCCAAGGAAGCCGTGATCGAATTGGCGTGCGAGTCTCAGGGCTTGAAAATGTTCTTATTCGGTTCGCGAAATGCTGTGAGCCCCTTCCGGGGGATCGGATCGTGGGTTTTATTACTCGCGGGCGTGGAGTGACCGTTCATTTTGCGGACTGCGCGCAGGTGCTGGATAGCGATCCGCTCCGGCGCGTGGACGTTGGGTGGGACAACGAAATCAAGGCGCCTCGACGCGTCAAAATTACTGTCCATTCGCAAGACCAGCGTGGGCTCCTCGCAAATGTTACGCAAGCAATTACAAAAAATGGCGCGAATATCACAAGTGCTCAGATTAAGACCGATCACGGAAAAGCTGTCATTAACTTCGAGATAACAGTAGAGGATGCTCAGCAGCTCGATAAGCTAAAACGTGGGATCGAAATGGTAGTAGGTGTCATAAAAGTGGAGAGGGTAAAGCAGCTCTCGACACCGGTTGAGGTTGATGATCAAGAGGGTTAAGCACTTTATGGTGATGGGATGGAGATATCCTCAAATAGTCCGAGTAATTGTTGCTCTCTTTTGCGGTGCGTTTATCGGGTACGCACCCCTGGTCTCGGCTGACCCTGCTGTTGCCCTAGCAAATCGAACCCCCGACGAGCAGCGCACAATTGATCTGTACAAACGGGCCAATCAGGCTGTTGTCTTTATCACGACTCGAACCTACGTTGCCGACCCCTTCGATATCTTTGATGCCGTTAGGCCAGAGGAGGGCACGGGCACAGGGACTGTGATCGATGCTGAGAAAGGGCTTGTCCTCACTAATCTGCATGTCATTCGCCCTGTTCTTGAGTCGGGTGGAACGGTTGAAATCATGTTGTCGAATGGACAAAATTCGAAGGCACGAATTCTCGGGTACGACCAAGAGAGTGATATCGCGGTATTTCAGCTCTCGAATCCCCCGAAATCGTTGGTTGCTCTTGAGTTTGCCGATTCGTCACAACTCGAGGTTGGTCAACGAGTGCTAGCAATTGGCAACCCCTTTGGTTTGTACCGAAGCTTAACGACCGGAATTATTTCGTCGCTTGATCGTACGATGAAACCCGCCGATGGGGCAGCGCTCAGAAACCTTATTCAAACAGATGCTGCAATTAATCCAGGAAACTCAGGGGGCCCACTACTCGATACAGATGGCAGACTCATTGGGATCAACACTGCGATTTTGAGCCAGTCTGGTGATTCCGCTGGTATCGGTTTTGCTGTTCCAATTAATACGATTAAACGAATCGTGCCAGAACTCGTAGCCAACGGTAAGGTCTTGCGTCCTCAGTTCGGGTGGAAGTTAGCCGACACCGACCAGGGGCCAATGGTGTCTGTGGTGAAACCCGATGGGGCAGCGGCACGCGCTGGACTGCAAGCTATTCACCGCCCAATGACTGGGGTTTTTGTGCGTGGGTACCAGCGCGACATAGATTCTGCCGATCTTATCTACAAGGTGAACGGGAAGCGGGTTCGTAACCGCGATGAGGTTGAAGAGATTCTCTCACGAGCAGAGCGAGGGTTCCCGATCCGACTGACGGTGCGCAGGGGTGGCGCTTACGGGAAGGAGCGCGAGGTAGATCTAGTTGCCGATCTACACTGAAGAGGTTCAAACGATGAAGATAAAAGTGCTCCCCGACACCATTGTTAATCAGATCGCCGCCGGAGAGGTGGTCGAGCGACCGGCATCGGTTGTGCGAGAGCTGGTGGATAACGCAGTTGACTCAGGTGCACGTGATATTTTTGTTGCCCTTGAGGGTGGAGGACACTCTCGCATTCGCGTAAGGGATGATGGGTGTGGCATGTCGCGTGACGATGCAGTCCTCGCCTTTGAGCGCCACGCGACCTCAAAGGTGACGGCAATCGAAGACCTCTGGCATCTTCACACCTTGGGCTTTCGAGGCGAGGCATTAGCCTCGATCGCTGCAGTGGCGAAAGTGAAACTCACCACAAAGGAAAAAAACGCGTCGGCTGGCACTGAAGTAATTTTTCGGGGCGGGACTCTCGTTAACGTGCAGACACAGGCATGGGGGGAGGGGACAGAGATTGAGATAGAGCATCTCTTCTTTAACACTCCCGCGCGTCGAAAATTTCTTAAGTCACCTCGCGCAGAGCTGAGCCGGGTGAGGTCATGGCTGGCGCACTCATCGCTGAGTCGTCCCGGTATTCGTTATCGGCTTGTATCGGACGGGGCAGAGGTTCTCAACCTACCACGCGTTGAGACGATTGAAGAACGCGCTAAGGGGGTCTTTTCTGATGGGATGATGCCGGTGCGATTGACTGAGGGCGGGATCTCGGTGGCGGGGATGGTTGCGCACCCTGGCCAAGCGATTGCTGACTCTTCAGGGCTAGTTATTCTCATCAATGGAAGACTAGTTACAGATAAAATTATTGTCCGAGCGGTGCGCGAAGGTTTTGACTCGATGCTCAAAGACCGCGAGTTTCCGGTAGGGTACCTCATTATTCAGATGCCCCCTGAGTATCTCGACGTCAACGTTCATCCCCAAAAGAGCGAGGTGCGATTTCGCCACGCTGATCAGATCTTCGCCGTTGTGCGCGGGGCTGTACTTGCCGGAGTGCGGGAGATGAAGGTGCCGATGCGGTGGACGGTTCAAGAAACACCCCGCTCTGAAACAGAGAAAGTTCGATCGACTGGGTTAGCTTCTTCTACTCCGACGTATACGCCGTATTCAGACTCAAACCTTGCGGCGAGTACGCAAGGTTCACTCCCCGCTTCTCACGAGGCGCTCACGGCGCAACCGCAATCTCGTTTTTATCTTGCACCGCAGCTATCGGTCCACCCTTCGTTCCTTGGCTCTACGACTCCAATGAACCAGTATGATCTGCTCTCTCCAATGGTTGAACACCCGTCAGCGAGTGTTTTACACGGAGCAGAATTTCGATTTTCAGAGCTGCGATATGTAGGGCAGGTTCTGCAATGCTATCTTCTGTGTGAGCTAGGGGAGAAGTTCGTGGTTGTTGATATGCACGCGGCTCACGAACGGGTGAACTACAACAAGATTCGTACTGCCCGGGCGCTAGCAAAGCTTACCACCCAACAGCTGCTCATTCCTGAAGTGATTCGGCTTCCCGAAGAGCACGTTGTTTCATTGATGGAGCAAGAGCCTTTCTTGGCCCAGCTCGGTTTCTCGGTGACTCAGGGAGACTTCGACTCGGTAGTTGTGTCGGGAGTTCCCGGTGTGGTGTCACACCTCAATACAACCCAGCTTATTTGTGAATTTGCGGCTGAGCCGTTGGCGTCAACGTGGAAGGAGCGATTCGAGGAGAGAATAGATCACATGGCGGCTCGAATTGCGTGTCACGCGAGCGTTCGATCCGGAGATCTCCTTTCCCGAGAGGAAGCGTATGCACTTTTTCGGCAGCTCGACGATACGCAGCTCTCTGCCGCATGTCCGCACGGTCGGCCAATCGTTGCTGAATTTCCGCGTGCCGCAGTCGAACTTTGGTTCGGGCGCGATAAGTAGAGCGTTGCATGGCTGAGAATCCACCCTTTAGGGCCCTTGCAGTGTGTGGCCCGACTGCTAGCGGGAAGAGTGCCTTGGGTGTTCGCCTGGCTCAATCTTTGAGTGGGGAGGTACTGAATCTTGATTCCGTGCAGGTGTACCGAGGGCTCGACGTTGGCTCGGCGAAGATATCCACTGTCGGGCGGCGAGGAGTGCCACACCATCTGCTTGATATTTTCTCTCCAGACGAGCCAGCGAATGTGGCGCTTTTTCGTGATGCTGCGCTCGAAGTTCTCAGCGATGTTACCAAGCGTGAAAGACTTCCGGTTCTCGTTGGTGGATCCGGGATGTATCTCACGGTGCTCCTGCACGGGCTAGCACCGCTTCCACCTTCAGATGAGGCGGTGAGGGCAGATTTACAGAAGCGATCACTGCCAGATCTTTACGCGCAGCTGAGAGAGGTCGACCCAATTTCCGCAGACCGCATCAATCAGAATGACTTTATGCGGGTTTCTCGCGCACTTGAAGTGTGGTCCGCTACGGGAAGAAAACCGAGCGAAGTGTTCGGCGAACACAATTTTGTGAAAGCCGAGGTGGTGGCCCTCATAGTAGTTTTGTGTCGTCCTAGAGCTGAACTGTATACCCGCATTGATCGCCGGGCCCAGACGATGGTGGAGCAAGGGCTTATCGAGGAGACTGCGAGGATCCGCAGCCTTTTCGGCAATCCGACTCCACTGACAACTATTGGCTACCAACAGGCGTGCCAAGTTCTTGATGGTACCCTGACGGAAGCATCCCTCGTGTGCGAGATCGCACTTCACACCAGGAGGTTTTCAAAACGCCAAATGACGTACTGGCGCAATGAACCGAGGAAGAGGGATTGGCTTGTGAGGCCCACGGAAGACGAGCCTGGAGATAGTATTGAGGGCTTCGAAACACATCCTGCTCGGGGTCAAAAATTCATGAAGGGATTCCGCGCGTTCACCTTAACGGAAAGTAAGCTTGTCGAACTCGTAAGGGACCGACTTACTCTCCCCTTGGCGCGGACTGAGGTCTGGCATGTTCGGCTTATTGAGGAGTAACAACCTTCCTTGGCTACTCTGTGCCTTTACCCCACAGTAAAGGTCCAGACTTCTTTAGTTTTGTATGTGTCAGCCCCTTTGACCTTCCTTCCCGTTCGTGGAATCATCTGGTCTTCAAACCTAGATTCGGCAGTCGCGGTTCGCCAAGCGGCGCAGATGACTGAAATCGCTTTGGC
>JAYVGZ010000092.1:0-2969 GCA_043771805.1 Pseudomonadota bacterium | reverse complement strand
AAAACGCTATCGATTCGCGGATGCGAATCAAAACAGTAACCTATAGTGATTTACGGCAAAAGCCTTGCCAGTTTTACTGGCACGGACTTTTGCAAATCAATATAGAATTGACCCACATATCTTCGCAAAAATCTCCTCTTTCATCACATTCCCGTTGACCTGAATATTCAGGTGATTGATACTCCCTCGCCGCCCCTTTATTGTTCACTACCCCCACTTAAAAACATGGACCCAGCTCGTCGTTACCGAGAAAAGGACAAACCGAAGCGAGAGCAGCTGCGTGATGCAAGCGGCGCTCGTATCACTCCTCACTCAATTGAATCTGAAGAGTCAGTGTTGGGTAGTGTCCTGCTCGACAATCAGGCGATAAATATTTGCATCGAGAAGATTCGGCCTGAAGACTTCTACCGTTCCGCACATCAGACGATATTCGAGGCGATGATGTCGCTCGCCGATAAGCGTGAGCCTATCGATATTATAACTTTGGGGCAGCAGCTTCGCTCAGTTGGGCAGCTTGAAAATATCGGGGGCCCTCAAACTCTCTCGTACCTCGCCTCCTCGGTTCCGAATGCGGCGAACGTGGCCTTCTATGCTCGTACCATCAAGGAGATGTCGATACGACGCCGACTTATTCACGAGTCAACTGACATCATCAACTCAGCATTCGAGATGGAAGGATCCATCGAAGATTTCATCGACGCGACAGAGCAACGCATTTTAGGCGTTTCCGACCTTCGAACAAGCTCCTCATTCCACCGGGTTAGTGACGTTGTACAGGAGTCCATCCGGCTTGTTGAAAAGCTCTACGATCAGAAGGAACCAGTCACAGGTGTTGCTTGCGGCCTGGATAAGCTCGACCGAATGACCGCTGGGTTCCAGCCCTCGGATCTGATCATTATCGCAGCACGGCCGTCTATGGGAAAAACGGCACTCGTACTCGGCATGAGTCAGTACGTCGGCATCTACGTCCGTAAGCCAGTCGCATTCTTCTCTCTTGAAATGTCGAAAGAGCAGTTAGTGCTCCGTATGTTGTGTAGTGAGTCACGGATTAACAACTCAAATGTACGAACGGGGGATCTCTCTGAACGAGACTTTGCGCGGATCGTTGATGGCGCGAGTAGAATTTCTGAGGCGGACATCTATATCGATGATACCCCGTCGCTCACAATTACCGAATTGAGAGCTAAAGCTCGGCGCCTTGATCGAGACCATAAGCTAGGGCTTATCGTCGTTGACTACCTGCAACTCCTACGGAGCCCGGCGTACAGCAATTCTCGAGAGCAAGAGATTGCAGATATTTCGCGCTCGCTTAAAGCGTTGGCAAAAGAGTTGCATGTTCCAGTCCTAGCCCTCTCGCAGCTCAACCGCTCGGTTGAATCCAGAACGGACAAGCGTCCGATGATGTCAGACCTTCGAGAATCAGGCGCAATCGAGCAAGATGCGGACATCATCATGTTTATCTATCGTGACGAGGTGTACAACAAAGATTCTCCGGACAAAGGGGTCTCTGAGCTCATTATCGCTAAGCAACGCACTGGGCCTACCGGTGCCGTACGAGTAGCGTTCTCGGGCGAGTACACACGCTTTGATAATTTAGATGAAAGTGATCTCGGAGTCGCTTTTCCAGACGAAGGGTCGTCGGGTGGAAGCTTCTAGGTAACTACAACTTCACTTTACCCAGGTACCCCGTCATCTCAAGGTAACCAATTACCCCTTCATTACTCGACGCAACGGGGCCCTCCCAATAGACGGGTGCAGCTACGTCTGATGAAGTGGAGCTATTCGACGAAGAGATTGATTCACTCCGAAGCTCACACGAAGGAACCCGCGCTCGCACCTCTACAGAAATCTGTGCAGACGGAACCTCTACCCGCCAGGCGATTGGATACGCTGCTTTGGTTTCTTTACTGCTCCACGTTTCGAGAGGAGTTAACGTGAGCTCTGTAGCATTGAGCGCTCTGTAGGTGCCGTTGCGAAGTAATCCACCCGAGAGAAACGAGGGGCCTCCAGCCGTATCTCGAATACGAAACACCATTAGGCGGGTGCCGTCTTTGAACATCAGCCCCAGCCAGTCCCACCCCTGCTGGTTCTCAGAGAGGGAATTGGTCATAAACTCATGATCCATCCAACTCACTCCACGCACCGGCACAGTGCCTTTCTCGGTTCCTACCTCCCCCTCAACATGCATTGCGGGAAGGGAGTAGTACATCGAGGCGCAGCCAGGACAGCCGCCTTTTGCACTAAAGCCGTTGGCACCCTGCAACACCGGCGGACCGCCCGGGTCCGCGATGAGACGTACCAACCAACTGGGCGTAGATGGAACCGAGAAGCGCAAGAGATGCTTCGAGGCGACTTCCTCAGCAGACCAATCACCAAGGCTGGCGCGAAGCCAATCGTTAGCAACCCCTCCCACTCCAAGGGTTGCATCGGCGAGCCTTGAGGCAAAGTAACACCGCTGCTGTGACACATCCGTAACAACTGCGTGAGCCAAGTATCCCTGCTGCCGCGTGTCACCCTCCTTCTGTGCACGCCGGAAAAAGGTGAGTTGAAACCCGAAATCAGCCACATCCTTAAACTGCTCTTTGTTGGGACCGTAAAGCTGCCCCGTGTAGTACCACCACTCACTCTGGAAAGTTGGGTGTGCTCCGTGATCTCGGGGGAAAGACCACGGGAAACTTGAGGCAGCGGCATTAAAAGAATGGGCCTCAGGTGGACTTGCAGACACCGTACCCGCAGTTGAATTGAAAAGTACTTCAGCGCAGAAGATACTGCACAGGGCGCTCGACAAGAGAGATAGCTTCATGAAACACCTAGTATCCGTTCACGGGTAAATTTTAATTCGCAAATCAAAGACGTTACGGCAACTGCTCTTACCGCTAGGCGAGCCTTTCGTCGACAACGAGCTAATCGCTCGTTGGCTATTTTCGTGAACGGATAGTTGTTTTCACCCCGGATTTGCATCCGCAAAT
>JAYVGZ010000091.1:0-4103 GCA_043771805.1 Pseudomonadota bacterium | reverse complement strand
TTGTCGGTGCAGCGTTTTCAGCATGTGCGGTGGATGAAAATACTACGAGGGTGGTGAGGGCGAGGGCAGAGAGAAGAAACTGAATCATATATAAACTCCAAATAATGAGAGCCACATTTCTCTCTTGTAAAAGAGATGAATGGATACACCGTCGCTTGATACGACACGATATCGCTTCACTGTGGCGCTACTCTTTTTCGTAATCGGTAGCTTCGAACGCATCGTACAGGTTTGGCAAGTCTAAAGGCGCGGGGAAGAGAGACTTCACGACATCGTCGGTGATACCGGCTTGCCGAGCACCTTGCTCTATCATTACCAGGGCGTCGCTCAAGGTTACACATCGACCATCTCTTTTACCCTCACTGACGTTTGCTAGAGAGATTGTGACCTCGGCTTCGGGGAGCATCTCCTGAAGCCTTCGTTGCTGTTCGATCGCTACTTTGCAAGCAAGGGCGTGCGAGCACGGGAGGTTGATCTCGGCGCAACTTTCATCGAGGTCCCACTCGAACCGAATGGATTCCCCTGTTCGGAAAGTACCATTTACAGAGACCATCTGCTTTACCGCCCAGACGTATGATTGAGTTATCGGGCCAGCTTGCTCGTTCTCTTGTTTGGTATACTGCTTACAAACAACGGGCGAAAGCCGCACTGCAACCGTGCATTGCCCACCTTGGTTGATCCTGTGTTCCACTGCGGACACGAATGCGGCTTCTGAATTTGCTATTTTCGGCAGAGTGGCTAACGCGCAAACCCTCGCGAATGCCGGAACAGCCAACTGCCACAACGCCTGTCCGATTCCTTCTAAATTAAAGTTATTCGAACTCCAAAAGTGAGAGGGCGCCATACCGTTCACCTTCCGCGCATGGAAACTCGTTTCATCAACATTGAATGGCAGTATTATAACGCACCTATACGACCCTAAGCTGCCTTTTATTCACTGATTCTGAGGATTCTGCTTCGTTTCAAAGAGTGTGGAGCTGTTTTAAATTGTGGCGATCGATATGATTTTCACTTCTCTTAAGAGCCTGTAATCCCCCGAACCGCCGAAGCAAACCCCGGATCTTTCCGCTGCATAATATTACAGCTCTCACTCTCAGCATCAAAAACAACCACCGCATCACCCTGCGCAAGGGCTTTTAAGACCTGATGAATTTTCTGCTCCAACGAAAACTCAACCGCCCCGTAATCAGTACCTTCCTGAAGCACATACTCCTTGATAATGCCAATCAATGCGTCCTGGCTCAATGAGTCGTGGGGGATAATCATCTCTATTACTCCTCATCCTCAGAAGCCCGAGGAATCAGATCCGTTTCCTCTTCCTCCCCCGCTTCCACGGTAACATCGACCCGCTCAAGCAAACGATCCGGCACGCTAGAGAGTGCACACTTCTGTTCCCCCCACGTCACGAACGCAAGGTGTTCTTGCGCTCTGGTGCTCGCTATATAGAGAAGGTGTCGCCCTACGTCCCCTTTCGGAAGTGCGGAAGAAATTGGATTCCACACCAACACTCCGAAAAACTCCAACCCCTTTGCAGCATACGCTTCACAAACAACAATCCCTTCATCAAAAGAAAAGCTCGCATCATCACCCATACGGATCATCGGCCCAAAGGACGGCGAAAGCAGGGAGTGTACTTCTCGCACCGCGGCACTCGAGAAGCATATGACGCCGATCATGCCATTAGGCGCGAGTGACGTAATTTTTCGAAGCCAGTTGATGGCGGCACCTGTAGCTTCATCACCTTCGTTACCCTTGAGCCACTGCGGCCGATCGCCGGTGCGACCGCCGTTTGGAGGTTCGACCGATCCGAGGTGTGCGGCACACGCTACAATCTGGCGGGTAGATCTGTGACTCACCTGAAGGCGAACGAAAGAGCTTTCAACGCTCCGCGCTGTCCACCAACGACGGAGCTTCTCCCATCCGGGGAATCCCTCCTCTACCCGTTGAGCTGTATCCCCTACGAGAGTGAGGGTTCCCTGAGTTGTTAAGGAACTTAATACAGTAGCGAGTTCAACCGGGGAGTAGTCCTGTACTTCGTCGATGACAATGTGCTTGTAGGGGGATCTTCGCCGTAGCGCTGTTGATGCGCCCTTAAGGAGCTGCACGATTCTAAGCAGAAGTGAGAAGTCAGAGCGATCCAGGGTACCGCGAGTAATTGTCTCAGCAGTTCTGGTGTACGCTTCCTTGATAACTTCATCGTTAAGAAGCTTCGATTCATCGAGGCTTTTGATCAAACGGGGGTCTGAGAGCGCTTTGAGGAGAAATTCGAAGGGGTCAAGAGGCGCCGAACCCTTCTCTGATACACCCTCAGCTCGCGTTTCAATTGCACGTAAGAGCCCCATACTTCGCTTTACCCGTTCGACACCCGCGGGTGCTCGCATACTGGTTGGTGTAAGCACTGGTAGCCTTTCGTTCCCGCTCAGTAAATCATCTGGAAGATAGGGGGCGAGCTGCACGCTGCACCACTCTCGGTATGAAAAAACTGGAACAGAGGGGATCTCTAAGCTCTTAAGACTACTTTTAACGTACTCCCGCAGTGATGGGCCGAGCGTAAGTATGACAGCATCGTCTGCGGTGAGATCACTGTTTCCTTTCGCCAAGAGCCACGAAAGACGGTGAAGGGCTACAGTTGTTTTACCAGATCCAGCCACACCCTGAATAAGTACTGCACTTCCGGCTTCCTGCGTTATGGCACGGAACTGCTCTGGCGTAATAAGAGAGAGCACCTCTGGGAGAGAACTAAAGTCTCGGTTTTTATTTGAGCCACTTGATGCACTTGCCCACGAACCGGAGGCTGACCGAGTAAAGGTTCCGTACCGGCAGTGAACTTGTGTCAGAACGCCCTTCCCGATCTCGAGCCGATTTCGGAGCGCGATCTGGCCCATCCTCTCGCGCCCTTGGATCTGCTCGCAGTACTCATCGCCTTCTCTGTACTCGTAATACAGTTTTGAAAGTGGGGCCTTTCGCCAGTCGACAATCCGGCAATCGGGATTCGCCGCATACCCTATCTTGTATTCGATAGTCTTTGTCTCTCCGGAAGTATCGTCTTCTTCTTCAAGGATGACGCGAGCAAAATATGGTCGATCCTTTAACGTCTCAAGGGTGGTGACCGTATCATCGTGCTGAGTGGTGAGTGCGTGCGAAACTGCTTCATCTGACGCAAGGAGCGAGCGGTCCTCGTCACGCCTCGTGGCGACCATCGTGCTCGTTAGCTCTCGCGCTCGTGCTCGTTCGCGGTGAAATCGTGCGCTCTGCGAATTGAGTTGAGATGCGATAGAAGCATGAGTCTTCTCGAGCACCCACTCCTCATCAGCGAGCATAGCTGCGCTCTCAGTTTCGGTATTAGGGTGTATACTTTCAGCGGAGGGTGTTCCTGCTTGCATGCTTGAGCGCGTTCCCATTCTTAGCAGTGTCCTTTGTGGTCTTAGTGGTCTACACCCTGCTGACCGTGAGCGTGCCCGTGAGTAAGCTCTTGCGCTGTTGCAACACGGATTCCTGTTACCTCGACATCAAAGAAAAGATCCTCACCAGCGAGAGGGTGGTTAGCATCAACGATAATATCGGTCTCGGTAATTTCTAGTATACGAGCAGGGATGCGCTCTCCGTCTGGGGAACGGAGTTCAAGCATATCACCCACACCGATTCCATCGGGGAGCTTTCCCTGGTTTTTGGGGAGGGTCATAACGAGCTCTTTAAAGTGTTCGCCGTACCCTTCCTTCGCCTCAACGTGTGCGCTTAGTTTGTCACCGGGGACCTTACCGAGGAGTGCTTTTTCAAGTCCAAGAACGATCTGACTGTGCCCGTGAAGGTAGGTGAGAGGGTCACCACCAGATGAGCTGTCGAGAACATCGCCAGCCTTGTTTTTTAGGGTGTAGTGAAAGGTGACTACTTTGTCGGCTGCTATCTGCTCTGTGGCGTTGTTCATGAGTTCCTCACACTGTATTCCTGTGTCCGTTCACGGGCAAATTTTGATTCGCAAATCAAAGACGTTACTGCAACTACTATTACCGCTAGGCGAGCCTTTCGTCGACAACGAGCTAATCGCTCGTTGGCTATTTTCGTGAACGGATAGTTGTTTTCACCCCGGATTTGCATCCGCAAAT
>JAYVGZ010000090.1:0-2009 GCA_043771805.1 Pseudomonadota bacterium | reverse complement strand
ATTTTTGTTCACAAATCAAAGGTGTTACGAGAACAACTTTTGCAGTCAGGCGAACCTTTCGTCGACAACGAGCTGATCGCTCGTTGACTGTTTTTGTGAGCGGCTAGTTGTTTTCACCCTGGATTTGCATCCGCAAATCCGCCCCTGAGGGGCTGGACGCTGCTCGGACTTCTACTCCACCCCCTGAACGCTTACGCCACGCTCTAAGACGCCGATAAAGTTGAGTAGTAGTGATTGGTTACGAGAGGTCTCAGAGTACGAAAAAGATCTCTAGTAGCTTACCTTTATCATCGACAAAAAGATCGGCGAACCAGAGGGCAATGATCGTGCTAAAAACACACCCTCGTTCTAAGGATCATCGTCAAGGACACTACTTCCTACGAAGTACGACGAGCTCGCCGGGTGCCGCGAGCTTTTTCTCGCTATTTTTTACTAATCCTGCAGTGTTTACATGCCGCTCGACAATCGTACCCTCAGTAGCCCAATATCCACCGAGCCCCTCGTTCAACACTGCAGAAAGCTCTTCACGGTAATTGATCACCTTCGACCCAACTCTCCCGTGTCCTGCCCGCACGACGGTACGTCCACCTCGACGGACCACTCGCGCTGTTTCTAGAAGCACCTCGTTGCAATACATCCGCCAACTCTCTGTAGTTGTCAGCTTGGGTCGCGGCAACCCGGACGACGCATCGATGCCTAACCACCACGCCCTAAGCCATGAAGAAAGGGTATTTTCAACGAAACCCGGCTGATCAAGACAGGTCATCGCAAGGCCGATAGAAGCAGTACCCACTTTCGAGAGATTTCTAGGATCAGCGGCAATGATGCTGGAGGAAAGATCTCCCTGCTGGAGCACTGACGGTATTCCATCCTGAAGTAAAGCAGCCGCCTTGCGGAGAATGCGCGGCGCTACAGCACGGTAAGAGGGAACCTCACCCCGTTTAGAATTGAGTTGGGCCTGCGCATCTTGCGAGAGTGCAACGTTAGGCGATGTGTATCCGGAAAGATGGCCGACAGTGTGGCCATGGATCACCCCCGCTACAATAAACTGCAGAAATCTATCAACCCGCTCAGAGCTATTCGTGAGAAGGGACCTTAAGTTAACGAGCTCACAGAACGTGTCGACATCGAAAAACATAGTAAAAGGCGCGGTAAAACCCCGTACATCGACCGGCCGCTTTAAATTGACGAGCTGAAGACGGAGCGCTACTTCCCCTAAGTCCGCAGGGTCGAGCCTCGCCGTGGCAAGGCGGGCAAGAGCCCGGTCGTGAGAGGATCCCACAAAATGACGACCCGCCTGCAGGCACTCCAAACCGACGTGACCTGAATCGCAGAACGAGTCGAGAACGAAATCTCCACGTTCCGAGAAGCGATCCAAAACATAACGTGCTATCGACGGCTGCCATGGCAGGGCATGAGCGAACGCACCCTGAAGAGAGTGGACCCCACGAACCCCTGCACCGAGATCTACGTCAACTTGATCGCAGAACTGTTTTGATTCAACTAGCCTAAGGGCGACTGCCATTTTTCCACCGTTTATCAAACACTAAAAACCAAAAAACACTCTTACTACCTCAAGGCGCCGGTAAAGGTTCCTCTCTGAAGTATGCCTTTGACCTTGAAGCGAAACATCAAACCAGCCCCTGACCGAAGATGTTCAGGGACTTTGAAGAGTATAAGGAGGCTCGGAACTCTGCACCACGGAAGAAGTTGCAAACGAGGTTCCTACTACAAGCTTGTTAAATGCCGGTAACATTGCTTTATAATTACAGAAAAGAGCTTTTTAGCCTTCGCAAGAGAAGCCATAAAAAAAAGAGTAACGACGTACCAATTGATACCTTCCAAAAATCAAAAATGGGGCTTGCTATGAGAATCTAGGTACTTAGGAACCAGATACAGCCGCTAAGTTTTTCTGAGCGATCTGAAGATCGGGGGCAAGCTGGGTAGCACTAAGGAACTCCGCTCGAGCCTCTTCTGTGCGCCCCGATCGCTGCAGTAAAACTCCTAAA
>JAYVGZ010000089.1:0-19271 GCA_043771805.1 Pseudomonadota bacterium | reverse complement strand
AGGCCAAGGTGTCTCATAAGGGTTATAGTAGAGTTTGCTGCCTAAGTCGAAAGGGTAAATATCTGTCAGTTTCTGGGGGAACAAGGCTGAAGTGCTCTTCTTTCAGATGAGGGTTGGTCGTGCACCACGTGAAGGGGTCATTCCAAGCGAGCTGCGGCTGTGCTACCACTAAGTGCATTGCTTCTAATTTCTTTGAGATTTGAGACTATGTACAATCCGGGGCTCCACTTTCACTTCATCGGCATAGGCGGCTCGGGTATGTCGGGGATTGCCGAGATTCTTCTCACGCTCGGATTTAAGGTTTCTGGTTCTGACGTTCGGCAGTCAGAAGTGTGCGATCGCCTCCAAGGGCTAGGGGCCACAATTTTGATCGGGCACCGCGCTTCGAATGTGCCTAAAGAGGCCTCACTGGTCGTCTACTCGTCGGCCGTCAATGGCACGAATCCAGAGATGCGTGAAGCGAAGAAACGCAAAATTCCGGTGGTTCGTCGGGCGGAGGTTCTAGCGGAATTAATGCGGTTGAAGTACGGCGTCGCGGTAGCGGGGTCTCACGGAAAGACGACGACGACGAGTATGTGTAGTGTCATTATGGATGCCGGCGGGCTAGACCCCACCGTTGTTATCGGTGGACAGGTCAAATCCCTCGGAACCGGGGGGCGTCTCGGTCGCGGGGAGTATCTTGTTGCAGAGACCGACGAGAGTGACCGGAGCTTTCTTCTTCTAAAGCCTACGGTCGCCGTTGTAACCAACATCGACGATGAGCACATGAACGCCTACCGCTCGCGCAAAGACCTAGAAGACTCGTTTAAGAGGTTCGTTGAAGCTGTGCCGTTTTACGGTTTAGCGGTGTTGTGCATCGATGATCCTGTCGTTCGAGGTATAGCGTCTCAGTGTACCCGGAGGGTCGTTACCTACGGTTTCTCTGAAGATGCTGATGTGCGTGCAGTTGAGATCGCTGCGCGTCAAGATGGAATGGAATTCTCCGTGTCCGTCCGAGGAGCTTCAATTGGCCGTTTCTTGCTTCCGATGCTCGGGCGACACCTCGCTCAAAACTCGCTAGCGGCGATAGCTGTTGCACTTGAGTTTGGTATCTCGGCCGATGTTATCCGTTCAGCCCTTGCTGGTTTCGGTGGAGTAAAGCGCAGACTCGAAGTCATAGGTCAGAGAGAAGGGATCACCGTCATGAATGATTACGGTCATCACCCGACAGAGATCCGCGCTAGTCTGCGAGCGATTCGTGAGTGCTTTGCACAATCAATGCGCCGCTTCATCGTTGTTTTTCAGCCCCACAGGTACAGCCGCACAAAGATGTGCTGGGACGAATTTCTTACATCGTTCAAAGATGCTGACGCGCTTGTTGTCACTGAGGTGTACGCGGCCAGTGAGGACGAGATTGTCGGCATTTCTGGTGATTCCCTCTGTGAAGCAATTCAGCATACAGAGAAACGGTTTGTGAACTCTCTTGATGATGTTCCAGCACTTCTTAAAGGCGAGCTGCAGGCAGGTGATCTCGTGTTGTGTCTTGGCGCAGGATCTGTTGGCTCGTTGCCCGATAAGATTTTAACAGCGTTGAGTCAGTCGTTGCCGTCTGAAGTGCCCGTGCTCACTGCGGGTGGCGTGGCTGAGATGCCGAGAACTCTAACTCTTACGGCGCATTAAAAGTCACTCGAGCGAGGTCAGGTGAACTCAGAACAGGAGAGTTTTGGAGAGAAGCCTTTTAGTCAGAGCCTTATTCCGGCGGTACAAGGGCTGCTCTCTTCGCGTATTCGGATTGACGTAACGGGCGCCGCCCTCACAACGTTCAGCATAGGTGGAGTGCTTCGGGCGTTAGTCACAGTAGAGACCGTTGCCGAGCTACAATTGGTCTTACGGCTCCTCTCGAGTGAGGGCCAACCAATACGAGTGCTTGGGAATGGCAGCAACCTGCTTATCGACAGCGCCGGCGTGCAAGCCTGGGTGATAAAGTTAGGCGCAGGGTTTCGTGGGTTCCAGCAGAGTTCAGTCGAGAAGTTCTCGGTTCAGGGAGCAGCGTCCCTTATGGCTCTCGCCCGAAAACTCTCTGACCAGGGCCTCTCAGGGCTTGAGTTCGCAGCCGGCATTCCAGCCTCTTTTGGTGGGGCCGTGTTTATGAACGCTGGAGCTCACGGAGATGATATTGGTGGTGTGATCGAGTCAATCCAAGGGGTGTCTTACGATGGTACGCTCGTATCATGGCAGCGCAGTGAACTCCCCTTTGATTATCGCCATTCGGGTATTCCGACGAATGTACTCGTTACCTCCGGTGTGATTAAACTTACCTTTGGGGATCGCGAGGACATTTCGAGGCGGTGCGCCGAAAACCTTCGTGAGCGACGTGAGCGACAACCACTTGCGCTACCATCGGCCGGGTCGGTTTTTAAGAATCCTTCGCCTGATGCTCCTGCTGGCTTGGTTCTGGAGCAGGCTGGGGTCAAGGGCCGTTGGTGCGGCGGCGTTCAGGTTTCGGATCTGCATGCAAACTGGATCGTTAATCCAGAGAAGAAAGGGGGTTTTGCAGACGTGCTTGCACTTATTGAAATCTGCAAAAATGCAGCCAAGGAGAGTGCTGGGATTGAGCTTGAGCCTGAGCTTCGATTGTGGCGGACATCATAGCGTTAAGAATTCTCTCTCCCTCTCGCTTTCATTATTCCTCTCGGCATCGGTGCTGCTCTCAAGTATAGTCGCCAAATGCGGTTTCTTTTTACGTTCCTGATCTTTACCACTGTTGCTGTATTGCATTTTCTCGATAACCCCGACCTATTTAGACACATCGCGCAATCGGTAGGAAGGACGGTCGATTCAGCTGTGTACACCAAGGACATTCGGATTGAAGGGCTCAAGATCCTCTCCCGTACTGAGGTAGAGCGGCTCTTGCCCCTTCACCGTTCAGTACCATGGTGGATGTCGAACGCCCCTGTGATTCAGGCCCGGGCAGAGGAGAGCCCATGGATAGAGTCGGCCGTGTTAGATTCTTGCCCAGGTGGTTCATTCAGGGCCTGGGGGTGCTTCGTCCTTTCGATTACTGAGCGCGTTCCTCGCTTTCTTGCAGTGGTAGACAACGAGGAGTGGCTTATTGCGCAAGATGGAGCGTTCCTACTCCCACTTAACACCATACTCCAGCAGCACCGTCAGGGTGACGACGAGAAGTTGGCCGTTGATGTTCGTAGGCTTACGAGGGTTCGTGGTTTGGCATCACGATTAAACTCTCCCGACCTTCTTGGAGCTCAGCTTGGTCTTGCCCGTGACGGAGTGCAGGTGATGTTGAAGCAGGTGGGAAGGCCCATTGATACAATTGATTTTTCGGGGAAGGCCGAGCTCTCCGTGTACTTTAAGGGGGTGCCGTTTCCGGTCATTTTTAGCGCTAGTGACGAAGCTCTTTCACTCTCTGAACAATCTGAGCGGTGTGCACGGGTGCTCCAGCAGTTCCAGGGCCGCTTCGACGAGGTCGAGAAGATTGACCTCGCGTTTGAACGGGTAGGGGTAGTAAAGCTCAAGAGTCCCTAATCTGGATTTCTCACGGACCTCGGCCTAATCGGCCGAGACATTAGAAATCCTTTGAAAAAATGGCCCTCTTTGGCCATTTTTCAAAGCGGGGGTCTTTGATTCGCCACGACACCGTGTCGAACCAAAGACCCCCTACAAATCAGCGCTCACGCACTGATTTGGCAACACCATCCGGGTGTTGCACCCTGAATGCCGTGAGGCATTCAGACTAAGCGAGAATCAAAAAGATCTGCTATTGCTACTCCGTCAAACTGTGTTTACTCTTCCTCTGGTTACTTAAAGTAACTTGTAGTAAGATCACTGAGCGCACTATTTTAGCGAGCTATTAAGGAATGCCTACTCACCCATCTCTCATCGCAGGTCTCGATATTGGCACCTCTAATATCAAGGTAGTCATAGGCGAACGGAAAGCAGACGGCCGCATGGATATCATCGGGGTCGGCTCGAGCCCGTCGCGCGGGCTCAGAAAGGGGGTGGTCGTGAATATAGAGGCCACTGTGTCCTCTATAGCGCGGGCTGTCGCGCAGGCTGAGACCATGGCGGGGTGCGAGGTTCAATCGGTGTTCGCCACGATTTCGGGGAATCATCTAAAATCTCTCAACAGTCATGGAATAGTGGGCGTTAAAAACAAAGAGGTCGCCCCGTCCGATATCGAACGGGTTATAGAGGCCGCGAAAGCCGTAGCTATTCCACTTGACCGCGAGGTTTTGCATGTCTTGCCGCAAGAGTTCGTGATCGATGAGCAGGATGGAGTTCGCGATCCGATAGGGATATCGGGCGTCCGGCTCGAAGCTCGTGTTCATATAATTACTGGAGCGATTGCGAGCGCTCAAAATATCGTGAAGTGCGCCAATCGGTGCGGGCTAGCGGTGCAAGACATCGTGGCAGCGCCGCTTGCATCCGCTCGTGCGGTTCTATCTCAGGAAGAGCAGGAGTTAGGGGTGTGTTTACTCGATATCGGTGGAGGAACGTGCGGCGTAGCAGTGTTCCACGCTGGAGCCGTCAAGTTCACCTCCGTAGTGGCGGTCGGTGGAAACCACATCACTAACGATATCGCTGCTGGTCTCCGTACGCCACTTGCAGCAGCCGAAAAGATCAAGTGCGACTACGGCACCTCGATAGCTAGTGGGGTTAGCCGTGACGAAACTCTGGAGGTCCCGTCGACAGGCGGAAGACAGGCTCGCGTACTGTCGAAGTTTGTCCTAGCAGAGATCATTGAGCCCCGTGTTACCGAAATATTTGGGCTCATTCAGGCTGAGATTATCAAGGCCGGATGTGAGGATCTTCTGACAAGTGGCATTGTCCTCACCGGAGGATCCGCGTACTTGCCTGGGATCGGACAGATCGCCGAGCAGGTGTTTAATCTTCCAGTTCGAATCGGAACACCCGAAGGAGTCGGCGGCCTCCTTGACCTTGTAAAAGGACCGGAGAATGCTGCTGCTGTTGGATTAGTGCTCCACGGCGCACTACAGATTGGAGCGGTAAAGCGTTCACTTCATCGGGGGCCTGTTCGTAGAGTGGTTGGCCGAATTTCGGGGTGGTTCTCAGATCATTTTTAAGGTCAAGAGCATTGGAACAAAAACAGTGAGAAACACTTTTTGGTATTCTCTTTACTTTTTGAGTTAAAGCGGAATAATGGCCCCGTTTTGCAGTCGTCGCAGATCGGGGGCATGCTTTTAAAGGACGAACAAGCGCGAGAGAGAGTCGCGTCTCGTCAGACTTGGGTGAGAGCGACCGAGCTGAGAGGTAGCCAGCTGATATGTACCTGCTGAGAGGTTTTGATTGACTACCCAGTGTGCTCTGAAGTTCCTCTCTACTGAGTTGGATTGGGGCAGCGTAGGCCAGGGCAGCATCAGGCGAGGAAGGCGAGCCGAGGCGCACTATCAAGATCGGGGGCAAGATCGGGGGCAAGATCGGGGGATCGAGTGACGAACTGGAAGCAAAAAAATTTAGATTTCAAAGTATCTTTAGAGAGTAGTTCAAAGGGGTCGAGAATGGACGAAACAGCAGAAAAACTTCAAGCGAACAACGCAAACATTAAAGTTTTCGGTATTGGTGGCGGCGGATTAAATGCCGTTAACAATATGATTCGCAGCGGACTTAACGGTGTTGAGTTCTTTGCGGCAAACACCGACGCGCAGGCGTTGATGTCGGCACTTCCTAAGAACAAAATTCGTCTCGGTGATGATATCACCAAGGGCCTCGGTGCCGGTGCAGACCCAGAAGTAGGTCGCGCAGCCGCCAGAGAGAGTATTGAGATGGTCCGTGAAGCGCTCCAGGGTGCTGACATGGTGTTCATCACTGCCGGCATGGGTGGTGGCACAGGTACATTCGGCGCTGCAGTTGTAGCCGAAGTCGCCAAGAGCCTTGGATGTCTCACAGTTGGGGTCGTTACGAAGCCTTTCCTCTTCGAGGGGAAGCGACGTATGCGCAACGCTGACAGAGGTATCGAAGAGCTTCGTAAACACGCTGATACCCTGATTACAATCCCGAATCAGCGACTTCTTTCAATTGCAGGGCGTAACACATCACTCCTCGACACATTTCGTCGAGCTGATGATGTGCTTTACCAAGCGGTCAAAGGTATCAGTGACCTGATCATCTGCGAGGGTTTGGTTAACGTCGATTTTGCTGACGTCAGAGCAGTTATGTCCGAGATGGGCATGGCGATGATGGGTACAGGGGAATCAAGTGGTGAAAACCGAGCAGTAGAGGCGGCCGAAAAAGCGATCTCTAGTCCGCTTCTTGAGGATATTTCAATCCACGGTGCTCGCGGTGTTCTCATTAATGTTACCGCTTCACCGGACGTGACTCTTCAAGAGGTGAACGAGGCTGCAGAGCTCATTCACTCTGAGGCACACGATGAAGCGAACATCATCTGGGGTATGGTTATTGATCCAGACCTTGAAGATAAGGTTCGGGTAACCGTCATCGCAACTGGCTTCGGAGCTGAGCATGCGAAGGACGACACATCTGTAACAGTGACCTCTGTAGCGAGCCAGGTTGCTCACCAGGTGCAGATGAATGACCGTCATGAGATCCCTTCCTTCGCCCGTAACAATAAGAAAGAGGGTGGGGCTTCAGAAGTTATAAAGCTCAAGAAGCTCTCGGTGCTCTCAACATCAGAAGATGAAGAGAAGTTCGAGATCCCGACCTTCTTAAGGAAGCAGGCTGACTAGGAGTCTGTGAACCCACATGTCCTACCAGAGGTGGTACGGGAAATATCCGTATCATAGACTGCTAGGGCTGGGACCTCAGAATTCCGAATCGAAACGAGCGTCGCTCCCATTGAAAGTGGGGGCGACGCTCTTCGTATTTTTTACCCATAAATTGTCGAGTGTGAAGATGTTGCAGAAAAAATAGATACGAGGACACTGCTGCGCTGGGCCTTAAACGATCGTCACCCTATAGTGATTTGCAAAAGTCCGTGCCAGTGAAACTGGCAAGGCTTTTGCTGTAAATCACCATAGGTTATTGCGTTGATTCGCATCCGCGAATCAATAGCGTTTTCCAAAAGCCCGGATTCCGCTACGGACTTTTGGAAAACGCTATATGCGTTAGTTTATGCCTGGCTCCGGTTCTGACGCCCTGGCATACTTTCACGATGGAACTAGCATCGTGTCTGCATCCTCACCGCTTTCGTGAACTAAAGGCCCCATCGCCCGTCGACTACGTACTTCTTGGTACAGTGCTTCTGCTCGTAGGCTTCGGTTTGGTAATGGTGTATTCAACGACAGGTATCGTCTCACAAGAGAAGTTAGGCGATTCCCTTTTCTATGCGAAGCGCCAAAGCTTCGCCGCTGCGTGCGGGCTTGTTTTGCTCCTCGCCTGTTTTCGAGTTCCGGTAGATATTTGGCGGAAGGTGTCTCCGTATCTGTTTATTGGGTCAATCCTCCTCCTTTTACTTCCTTTGATCCCCGGAATCGCTGACCGCGCAGGTGGTGCTTCGCGGTGGGCAAGGTTTGGACCGATTCGTTTTCAACCTGCAGAGTTTGTGAAAGTGTTTATGGTTGTCTTTATGGCTGGGTTTTTCTCACGCCACGAAGACGGTATTCGCACTTTCTTCACCGGAATCGTCAAACCGTTTGCGCTCGTTGCCTGCGTTACGGGGTTGCTTCTTCTACAGCCCGATTTTGGCTCTTCAGCGGTGATTGTCGTCGTGGTGTTAGCAATGGCGCTGGCAAGTGGAGTGAAGCTGCAGCACTTGGCGCTCTGCTCTGTTGCTGCGGCGCTCATCATGGGAACCCTGGTCTTTCTTTCACCGTACCGGATGATGCGCGTGGTAAGCTTTCTCTCCCCATTTGCTGACGCGTCGGGGAAGGGATACCAGTTAATTCAGTCTTTGATTGCTGTTGGTAGTGGCCAGGTGTCAGGAGTGGGTTTAGGAGCTAGTCAGCAGAAGCTCTTCTTCCTTCCAGCGGCACACACTGATTTTATTTTCGCTGTTATCTCAGAAGAGCTCGGATTTATCGGCGGGCTCTGTGTTATCGCTGGTTTCTTAGTGGTCATGTGTAGGGGGCTGATTCTCGCAAGAGGTGTCGCACACGATACGTTTCTTTTCACCATGGCCGTTGGGCTCACTATGTTGATAGTAGCGCCAGCACTCTTAAACGTTGGAGTGGTAATCGGTCTTCTTCCCACCAAAGGGATGGTGCTTCCGCTTGTTGGATACGGAGGTTCTAGTCTAATTACCTGTATGGCTGTCATAGGGATGCTGCTCGGCTTAAAGCGGAGTGGGGAAGACGTGCAGCAGCCACGGTGGCGGCGGGTTGAGTGACCGCTTGTGCACACGGTAGAACGGAGTAGAGATAAAACGCTTATGAGTGAAGCTGCCGTGTCGAAAGAGGAAACGCAGGAGTCGGGTGAGGCAACGAAACCAAGCCCACAGCCGTTGAGATTTTTAATTGCAGCCTCAGGCACCGGGGGGCATCTCATCCCAGCTGTTCATATAGCTGACGCGATAAAATCTGCACATCCGCACTGCGAGATTGAATTCATCGGGGCGGGTAGGCCACTAGAGGAAACCCTTATTGTAGCTAGGGGATTTAAGCGACACATTGTTGCTGCCTCAGGAATTAAGCGCAGAGGGGTGCTGGGGGTGCTCTCCTTTATTGCAAAGCTTCCCGTGGCTACTTCGCAGCTTCTACGGCTTTACCGCTCATTTTCACCTTCCGTGGTAATTGGTGTTGGCGGATACGTCTCTGTTCTTCCCGTAGTCGTGGCTCGGTTGAAAGGGATTCCAACGTGGACACACGAGGCGGAGCTCCATCCGGGTCTTGCCAACAGGGTGCTTGCCCGCGTTGCTGACTGCATGTCGGTTGCATTCGATGAAACGAGGATCAGGGGGCGTGCGAGGCTGCAGGTCACTGGGCATCCGGTACGCCAAGAGCTTCGAGCGATTGATCGGGTTTTAGTGCGCGAAGGGGCGCCGAAGCACCTTCTAATTTTAGGTGGATCCCAAGGAGCTCGCGGCCTCGATAGCGCTGTAACTGAAATAGCGCCAATGCTCGCTGAGCGCGGAATCAGCGTAGTGCACCAAGCACGCCCTGAAGAGGCAGAGACCGTAGCAGCAGCGTATCGGGCAGCGAAGGTTTCAGCGCACGTCGTATCGTTTATCGATGATATGCCTGGTGCCTATGAGTGGGCCGACATCATCGTCAGTCGCGCAGGGGCAAGCTCGGTCGCAGAGATCGGGTGTGTGAACAGGCCGGCTATCTTCGTGCCTTATCCGTACCAACAAGGAACTCATCAAACTGATAATGCGAAGAGTCTGGTGTTTCGGCAAAAGGCGTTACTGGTTGAGGAGAAACAGCAGGATTTCGGGCGTAGACTCAAAGAGGCAGTTACTGAGCTTCTCATTCCAGCGAACTTCAAGCGCATGAAAGAGGCTCCTTTTGAGCCCCGAGGCTTAGACGCTGGAGCACGAATTGCAAAGGGGATTCTTGAGTTGGTAAGTAGTAAGAGGTCGTAGACTATTTACCAGCAAATGCAATGGTACCCTCCCACTCCTCCGGCGGAGGGGTTGCCTCATACCGCGCGATTTCGTTCAGATACAGCCGTGAAGCGACTTCAAGACTTGGCGTTGTGTTTCCAACACTCGAGAAGAGATCTGCAGCACTCTTCCACCTACGGTAACGAAACTCGCGCAGTGCCTTCCCCCAAATCTCTCTTGTGTCCATAGGGTATGGCGTACGTTGGACCGTGTAGAGATCGACCGGCTCTTTATTTCCGGAGACCTGCATGGAGCCTAACAATAGGGTCGGAATCTGATTTTTCATCTCCTTCACGACCGCTTCCGTCAGTAGGATCTTTGTGCCCAGAAATTTGTTTGCACCCTCGACTCTGGATGCCAAATTGACTGAGCCCCCGATTGCTGTGAAATCGAATCGTCTTAGGGAGCCAAGATTTCCTACTACCATCGAGCCAGTATGAATACCTATTCTTGTTTTGAGGGGAGGGAATCGCTTCGTTCCATTGAACTTCTCAACCTCGTCTTGAATCGCTAGTGCTGCCTCAACTGCTTTGTTGGCGTGATCGTTTACCTTGAGCGGGGCTCCCCATAGGGCAAACACGGCGTCTCCAATAAATTTAATCAACGTACCTTTAAGCGGAAAAATAACCTCCATCACCTCGCTAAAATAAGCGTTGAGCATCTCGGAAACTTGCTCAGGTGACATGGACTCGGTAATGCCCGTAAACCCCTCGATATCGGTGAACATGGCGGTTGCGTAAGCACCTTGGCCGCCGAGGGCGACAGATTTTGGATTTTTTGCAACCTCTTCAGCCATCTCAGGGGAGAGATAAAACTCAAACGCCCGCTTTGTCTGAAGTTGAGAGCGGCGAGTCGTAATGTAGTAGTACAAAGTGCTCGCAAGATAGGTAGACGGAAGTACCACTGCACAAAGAAAGAGGCCGGGAAGAAAAAGATAGGCAGTAAACGCGAGGTAGCAGGCGATACACCATGCGAGAACAAAGCTAACCACGAGCACTCCTGCCCAATCCGGTCGCATACGGAAAATGAGGGTGCACACGAGTAGTGTAAGGCAGGCAAGTACGCCTTGCTCGATACCGCGCGAATACCGTCTCACCCAGTTCCCGTCTATTAGGTTTGCGGCAACAGTTGCATGGATCTCTACCCCGAACGTCCCTCCACCTGCTTGAAACGGGGTGCGGTAGCTGTCTTTCTGGGCCGCGCCAACTTCGGTCTTAAAGGCAAGACCGACGTACACTGTCTTTCCTTCAATACGGGTCCTGAGAAGAGCCTTTGCTTTTTCAAGGACGCCGCCAAGGGCTGCATTGGGATCTGGGTCTATCTCGGGGTCAAGCGAAAGAATCTTCTCTACTGAAAGTGTAGGAATAGTGCCGCGAGGTCCGTAGAAGTTAATTAAGTCGTACTCTCCCGGAAGCCCATGCGGGTACGTATCCAAAGCTGCCTGCCCGAGACTCTTAACGGCATCAAGCTCCGCGCGAGATGCGTCACGGTGAAATATGCGCACAAAACCTTGATCTTCCGAGTACCCCACAAGTCCAAGCCCGGCCGCCGCCGATTTAAGGACCCCAACGGGAGAGATCTGCTGAACAACAGCCACCCCTGAATCGACGGTCGTTTTTAGATCGACTCCGAGCACTACGGGCAGGCGCCTCATTGCGTCAGCGAAGGCGGTATCTTGCTCGGGGGTCGAGGCACTAGAAAAAATGACATCAAAGAGGACTCGCTTCGCCCCCAATTCATGAAGAAGATTTAGAAGCTTTCCATGGTAGCTCCGAGGCCAGACCGAGTTCAGTGGAATACCCAGCGCTTCGTAACTTGTTTCGTCGAGGGCCACAACCAGGACGTCGCTCGGAGGGGGCAATTTTCCGCGAGCGGCGAAGAGGATATCGAGGCCCTGGAAATCAAACCGCTCACCCAGAGAAGTATTCGATACCCAGAGCTGCGCTAAGGTAATAAGGAGCGCTAAAAGAGTACTAATGAGCCAGCGGTTCAAATCCCCTCGCGCGGAAATGGGATAGTCGGTGCACCGTCCGTGGTGCGAAAAGAGAGGACATTCTCGGCCGTTAACCCTCGTGACGGGAGCCCCCATCATGTAGTACGGTTACCGGCCTAATCACGTTGTAGCTAAGGGCCCTCTTTCATGCAATCCGGTGACTTCCTCTGTTCCGTATACCGTACCCATACAGCCGCACAGCTTCGTGCAAGCGATGAAGGGGCTTCCGTTACCCTCTCGGGCTGGGTTTTGAGGAAACGCGATCACGGTGGTGTGGTGTTCGTTGATCTACGAGACAATTACGGCGTTACTCAGATCGTGTTCAATGAGGCGGGTCGTGCTGCGATTCAGGACGTCCGGGTTGAGTCCGTCATTACCGTCTCGGGGAAAGTAGTGCGTCGAGATCCGGCGCTCGTTAATGCAAAGATCGATACGGGCGAGGTAGAGGTTCATTGTGCTCAGGTTACTGTACTTACCACGGCCGACGTCTTGCCGTTCCAGATCGCCGAGGACGATAAGGCGCCTGAACCTACTAGGCTTACTTACCGCATGCTGGATCTACGGCGGGAGAAACTTCACGAGAATATACTGCTCCGCTCTCGGGTGATCCGAAAAATTCGAGAGGTGATGCATTCGCTCGGGTTCAACGAATTTCAAACTCCGATCCTCACCAGCAGCTCCCCTGAAGGCGCGCGAGATTTTCTGGTTCCTTCAAGGTTCCACCCCGGGCGGTTCTTTGCCCTTCCACAAGCACCGCAGCAGTTTAAGCAGCTCCTTATGGTTGCAGGTTTCGATCGTTATTTTCAGATCGCTCCTTGCTTTAGGGACGAAGACCCGCGGGCCGACCGTTCACCGGGCGAATTCTATCAACTCGATATGGAGATGTCCTTCGTTGAGCAAGAGGATGTATTCACGGTAGGAGAGCGGCTCTTTAACGACGTATTCCCAACATTCACGAAAGAATACGTGACCCCGATTCCGTTTCCGCGAATTCCGTACGATGAGGCGCTACGAACCTTCGGCTCAGATAAGCCAGATTTCCGTAATCCACTTCGGATTAAAGATGTTGGTGCGGCGTTCGTTGACACAACCTTCCAGGTGTTTCAGCGCGTACTTGCTGATGCGGGGTCTGTCTTTGCTATTACCCTTCCAGCAGGACAGATTCCTGCGCGAAAATACTTCGATGACACCACCACTTTTTTCACCCAGTTAAGTGGGCAGGGGATAGCGTACCTCATCTGTGAAGACGGCGGATGGCGCGGTTCGATCACTAAATTTGTCACCCCCGAACAGCAAGCACGGTTAAAAGAGAGCCTAGGCCTCACGAACGGTCAGGTGGTTATTCTCGGAGCTGGAAAGCCAAAAGAGATTCTTCCCCATCTTGGGAAGCTAAGGACAAAGCTAGGCGAAGACCTCTCTCTCCTTTCAGCAGGATACCATTTCTGCTGGGTGACCGATTTTCCGATGTACGAACGTGACGAGGATTCCGGGCAGATAGTTTTTAGCCACAACCCCTTCTCTATGCCCCAGGGTGGCTTTGCCGCTTTGACCGATCAAGACCCGCTTACACTTAAAGCGTACCAGTACGACATCGTCTGTAACGGCTATGAGCTCTCAAGTGGTGCAATCCGGAACCACCAACCAGAGCTTATGTACAAAGCGTTTGCGATTGCTGGTTACGACCAGTCAGTTGTGGACGAGAAGTTTGGCGGAATGATCCGGGCGTTTAAATTTGGAGCGCCCCCACACGGCGGTATGGCACCAGGTATCGACCGTATCGTGATGCTGCTTGCGGGAGAGAGTGCGATCCGAGATGTCATTGCCTTTCCGATGGCGCAGTCAGTTGAAGATCTGATGATGGGGGCACCTTCTTCGGTAAGCGAGAAGCAGCTAAGAGAGGCCCATATCAGGGTTGTCTTGCCGGAGGTTACTGCGAAAAAGGGGTAGTGGTTTGATTTTTGGTTGGGCTTAGGGATATCTTCGGGGGCTTGAAAGGAAGAAGTTTTTCACTCGTGCCCGGGTGATGGAATGGTAGACATACAGGACTTAAAATCCTGGGGTTAACAGCCGTGCGGGTTCAAGTCCCGCCCTGGGCATATGCAAAGAATCGGAGCTGATTTAGACGCGGCTTATCGCTCAGCGCTTTGGCGGGGTCCCTCCTGGGGCACCAGCCTTAGCTAAGGCTACGGCTGGCGAGCCTGTTCATAAGCTTCCTGTTGCGCGGTTGAAGTCAGCTTACTGAGATTGGATGACTGAGGCACGATAGTCAGAGTAATAGATGCAGGGCCGTCCACGAGAGGCTAGGTAATTGGACAGCGGTTGGTCGTCAGTTACGATGTAGCACCCCGAGAATTCATCCCCAAAGAAGCTTGCATCGGACAATCCCAAGATATTGAAAAATTGCTCTTCAACCACAACGTTACTCGGGATGTAGGTCTCCGCTATTTGAGATATAAATTCGCGCAACCATTGGTGTTCATAGAATCCCTTCAACAAATTGCTGGTCTCAGTCAGAATGTTCGGCGTGACGATCAACGATTTAAAATTGGAGATGAGGTTCTGGATTGTTTTGAGGTCGATTCCTGAGTAACGGGAGAGCCTTGTATCGTTTGCTGGATTTCGGTTATTTGCTGCAAACATTACTAAGAGGATCAAATTCGTATCAATTACTGCGGTGCGGTTGTGCGGCTGATTGACCATGGCTCAGGGGAAGCTCCTCTATGCGAGTTTACTTTTGATCGCCAGTAATTCACCCGTGTCGGGATTCAAGTAGATGCTCTTAAGCTTTTTGGCGAATAGACTCGGAAAGTCTCCTTTGTTGGTGGAATCCTCAAAGCTAAGAACAACAACTGCGGCGTTCGGCGGATTCTCCATGCTCATTGAAATTCCAAGCTCTTCGAAGGAGATAGACGTCGCCCCCGGAATGAGTTCCCTGAGGTAGCTTGTAGCTTTATCAACCAGTTCTTTATGCTTGAGTCCCATGTCCATAGGATAACTATTCCCCCTATTTCGTTCAATGTGGCCAAAAATTTTGAGTTTAATAGTTGTAGAGACCTCCTGAAGTAGGCGACCTTCATAGTAGAACGCCCCTATTTGGGAAGGTCACTCTAACTGACGCAGCGCCGCTACACCCAACAAGACCACGATAAGGTGATTCGGTGATTAGAGTAGAAGGTTTCTTATTTAGAGCTATTCTCGTCATACAAGGTAGCCCCGCCCTCTATTTTGAAACGGTTTTGACAGCGAGCTTGCCACGTATCCATGCGACAGACTTCGAGCGTATGTTTTGTGACAAGGCCGGCTCTAAAACCAGTACCCTGGGCAGATCAAACAAGAGAAATGGCCCCGCGTAGCGATGTCCCCGCTTGGCCAGAAATTTTTTGGGCCGCGAAATCTCTATGAAGTAGTAACTGACCCCGCCTGGCACTACGCCGCTGCTTTCGATGAGTGCACGGATCCTCTTTGGTCTGAAATTATGTCAGAATGGTCGGTATAACCTCGTAACAAAGTCAATTCGGTAGTCAATCAATGCCTCAGCCCTCCACCGCAAAACTCCTGATCCCCTTTAGTCTGACGTGCCCAGACAACCTTGCAATTTTGAGAGCGTGCCGCCCTGAGGAGGTATCGATAAATCTCAAAACTCCTCGGCCGACGACTAAGCCACTTGGGGTCAGGGCGTCAGACGCGAGTTGGAGGACTCGACTACGGCCCCTATCGGAAGTTCGCCTTCAGGAACTTCGCGTGCAGTGGAAGGGACTATCAAGGGCTGATCCCGCCACCCTTAATGATGCGATGGCCGCAGCTTTTAGTACCCAAGACACTGTGTGTCGCTTGGCTGCGTGGGTACGATGTAAGTTGCTATCTTTGCCGGTGGGACTTTACACGCCGCTTGTGAGCGTGAGCGAGAACTCTGTGCGCCGGCTTGTAAGTATCACCAAGCCAGAGGGGGCAGGCACCGAGAAGGACCTATTTTGGGCGTTCGGTAAGGCTTGGCTCGATCTGTCGAAGTCAACAGATCGGGAGAGCCTAGCGACCGAACTGCGCCAAGCTCGGGAAGAGTTTCTCGATTGTATTCCTGGAGTGCATCAAGGCTCGACTTTCGGGCTCCTAAACCGGTACCGATATCAACTCGGCTCTGCTGATTTGTTCAAAAATCTCGGAATTAAGCCGACAACTTATCTCGCACGCAATGCAACGAACTCGGTATTCACATTTTCAGAGCTTCACGAAATACTCCTCGAGTGTTGCCGTATTGAAGAAAGTGATGCCTTTCTGCTTCGCTCCGACGATTCCCGTTTTAAGCTTCTCGTAAGTGCATGGCTTGCAGATGGAGAGGCTCTTTTGCGACCGCCATCAATTTGCCGAATTCATGCTTACCTCTCCTTTGCCGGTGTTGATTGTAGTGGTGCTAGCTTCTTGTCGGATTCGGGGTTTCAACCCCCCGAACGTACCTCGAGACGGGTATCAACATTTAAGGTGATCTCTGAAGAGCAGTTCGCGCCGATCCGCTCTTTTCTGGAATCCTCGACTCTTTTTTCGCCGGGGGACCTCTCGGTGCTCGCAGAAGAGATTCGGCTAGATTCGGCAGAGTTTGAGAAGGGCTTCGAGTTTCAGTTACGGCTTAGATGTAAGGAGAAAGAGATTACGAACCGGCACCTTGCAGACGCTGTCGACCTTGGGCGAGTGCCGGGTGGGGCGACGTATGTGGTAAGGAGTGGTATTCGCTTCGGCGAGTACTCCCCTACCTGTCCGCCAGGTGTGCTCGCCGTGTTGCTGTCGAGATCACTTGAGGATCTCTCGATGCTTCTCCGTCATAAGCGAACCGAGATTCGCAGAGATCTGATAAGGGTGAAGAGCGCGCTTACGACGCCTATTCATATCGAGAGAATAGTTTGGGGTATAGAGGCCGCTGAATTAAAGATTGAGCAAGCAGCTCTAGCTCGCATTGAGAGGGGGCAAGGGAGGGATCATTCTCTCGAGGAAGAGTTGCTACTGCAGGTATTGTCGCTTGGGTTAGAGAAAGGCAGGGCTGCACTTGCCCGGTGGAGCTCGCTACGATCTGGTGTTGATATTTCGTCAATCATGCGTGCCGCGCTGTATCAGTTCGGTCGGCCTCGAGTCGCTGAATTGGCAGGGGTCGATTCAGTCTTTATCAACCGCCTAGCCGCAAAAAGAGGGATTCCTGGCCTGCCTGTTACGAAGGAGCTCATTACACCGCTCTGGGGGGAGTGGAGTGATGAGATGGAAAAAAGCTGGTATCGAGAGTACCCAACCGTACTGGCAGAGAGATATTTAAATCCTGTCTTGCGCTTGGTACTCACCTTCATAGCCGCGACCAGCGCTTCGCCGAAAGAATTCTTTAAGACGCGTGGCCATGACTCACAGCACGTTACCCGGCTACTGCGGGTCCTGAAGCATGGAGACACCCTTACCTCTGAGCAGTTATCAATTCTGAGTCGTCGACTTTTTCTCAAGGAATCAGATCCATTTTTTGTGCTTCTTCATACGACAAATCTTGTCGGGAATTCTAAAATTGCCTTCCATGTAGCACGGCATAAGTTTCGCGCTGCGCGGCTCTTTGGATTGATCACTGACACCGTACGGTGTCAACAGGTTATGCGGGGGGATCTGGAGATGGCTGCCGCTTTGAGTGACGGGCGGTTCTCTTTACCGTCGTTGTTAGCGGGTAGGGTGCCGCCACTTTCCGACGAGAATGGAGAATTACCCTTTTCAAATCTTGCTGGTCCGACTCGTTTGCCCGCGGCAAATTATGCCCTTAAAGCGCTAGAAACTCTTCCGGGTCTGAAACCGGATGACTGGTTAAGTAATCCGCGGGATCTTCTAAATGAGATCACTGCAGGCTCGACCCACGTGAATAAGACAATTGATACCGAATGGCTTGCGCTGGAATTAGAGGGTGAGGCAGCGGCTGTAACCTCCGACCGTGAAATTGCGGCGGGTGCCGCGGAGTTAATCGCTCTCAATGATGGTCGACGGGTGACAACTGCCACCGAGAGAAATCTTACGATATGGAGTGATCATCTGGGCCTTGGTGAAGTGCTGCGCCGATATCCCTCAATAAAAATAGATGTGATGAAGTGTCGTACACCGAGCGACGGCGCAGAAGACACGTTTCTTAGACGGGTTAACGAGGTGCGCACTCGAACCACTCGTCTCTTAAATGCGCGTGATGCTGTCGAGTGGCGAATTCGCGAGGTGTCCGAGTAATCCAGGGGACGAACGGGAGCCTATCAGAGGCTACCTCGAAAAATAGCTGTGAAACTAGCCGGATTGCCCCGTTGATATAACCAGTTTAAGTTCGGTGCTACATTTACCTTTCAATAAATTCCATGTGTCATGACTCATGCATAGACTTCGGCAAATCAGCACTTACTGCTGATGTAATCACCAATAAAAATGTCGTCGAAGTAGGCTCTGCAAATCACAACGGCACCCTCAAGCAGTATGTCCAGGAATACAATCCAAAAACCTACCTTGGAATTGATATTCAATCAGCCCCTGGCGTTGACCAGATTTGCAAGGCTGAAGAAATGACAGCCACATTTGGCGCGAATCGTTTTGATCTTATAGTGTGCACAGAGGTGATGGAACACGTGCAAGACTGGAAACTAGCCATTAAGAATTTCAAAAATGTTCTGGTTGGTGGTGGAAAAATTATGATTACCACCCGCTCGAAAGGCTTTGCCTATCACGGCTCACCGTACGATTTTTGGCGTTACGAGATAGCTGATATGCAAGCTATCTTCTCGGATTTCACGATTGATAAGTTGATAGCCGATCCAACCGAGCCAGGAATATTTTTGCTTGCCACGAAGCCAGCTGATTTTAAAGAGAACGATCTTAGTTCGTACCGGCTCTACTCAATTATGAAAAGGCGGAATATCATTGATTCGGCAAGTGTTGTACCCACTCGATTCGACATCCAATTGAATAAGTCCGTCACAAAAGTACGAACTGAAGTAGGCGCTTTTCTGCCGAGAGCGTTCAAATCATACGTTAAGAAACTAATGTATGGTTGACGGCAATCTCTGGCAGGTAAAATGGAAGCTGCACGCTGGCTACCGCTTCCAGCGCCGTCTCATGGCCGAAAACTCAGCCACTACCTCTTCAATACACTGCCCGTAAGCGCCGGGTGTCCGCTTACTCGCAAGCTTTAGGCCTTCAGCCACAAGGTTATTTCTGAGTACGGCGTCATCCGTTAATCGACACATGGCCGTTGCCCATTCCACTGGTTTTAGGGGGTCGGCGAGAAGAGCCGCAGCACCGAGGAAATCGCTCGCACCCACGATACTTGCGGCAATAACGGGGCAGGAGAAATGTGCAGCCTCTAGTGGTGGCAGATTATCTGGACCAAAGAAGCTAGGGAAAACGAGAGCCGTTGCAGAGCGGTACAGGGCCGCAAGAGTATCAGTGCCAACGAAGCCCAACATCGTTACCTGGTCTGCTACGCCAAGAGCCTGCGCCTGCGCCTTTATATGTTCACTGTTTCCTTGATCAGCCCCGGTAAAAACAAGGTTGTGCCGAATCGAGTGTGACTCCTTAAGGTGAGCTAGTGCCTCAAGAAGAACAGTGTGATTCTTGTGGGCCCAGAACTGAGCAGGGTAGAGGAAGTAGGGGGTGTGGAGCCCAGGTGAAAGTGCTGCCTGCGGGGCAACATCGTGTACCCAAAGCGAAGTAGAAAACGGGATGACTTTGACGCGCTCGGGGGGAACTCTGTACCAGCTTGAGACTTCGGCGCTGCCC
>JAYVGZ010000088.1:0-7121 GCA_043771805.1 Pseudomonadota bacterium | reverse complement strand
CGATACGCTCGCCAAACTGAGTGGGTACTGTCGATACACGGATATCAACTTCTTTGCCCGCAATTTTAAGCCCGATGCGGCCGTCTTGCGGGAGTCGCTTCTCAGCGATATTGAGACCAGCCATGATCTTCACGCGCGAGATAATTGAGGCTTGAAATGCCTTGTCCTCGGTCGCTACGTCGTAGAGCACTCCGTCTACCCGGAAGCGTACGTTGAGCCTGTCTTCAAACGGTTCGATGTGTACGTCTGAGGCACGCTCAGAACTCGCTTTAAAGATAATAGCGTTGACGTACCGGATGATCGGCGCATCGTCATCATCTGAGTCTGTAACGTCAATTTTAAGTTGGTGCTCGTCTGAGTCGTCTTTTTTGCCGTTCTCAGAGAGGTTGCTTGAGCGATCACTCATCAAGCTTGTACGAATTGCGTTAATAGCCTTCGCAATCTCATCTGCTGAGGTGACTACTACCCGAATCGGGCGTTCATAGCAGAGGCGAAGCTGTTCAATAGCCTCGACATTCAATGGATCCGAGGTTGCAACTACGACTTCAGTTTCATCGCCCCCGATCGGTACTGTCATAAACTGCCGGCCCCATGAGCCTGCGATACGATCAAAGTCACCGCGGGCAGGATTTCGTGGCGGAGCAGGATCAGGTAGCCGGTCTACGTACTGTAAACCGAGAAACTGAGCGAGTACTCGAACCTGTGAATCCTGCGAGGAAGCCCCTATTGGAGCCTGATTTATTGGAGGAGTGGCAGCGACCGACATTAATCTTCCTTCGTAAAGCTACTCTCTACGAGTCCACGGCCCTTTCCCTAGGTTCATTATCTCGTACGGAGATAAGGTGTACCACCCACCGGACATTCCAGGGTGAAAGGAGTGAGCCTCGGGAATAGACGCAAAGTTGCCGATAATCTTCAGAGGGATACTTTCGTCATTCCAGGCGTACTGGTAGCGGGTGCCGACCGTAAAAAATTTCTTGGCTGACTGTGCGCTCCCGTCAGGTATCACGATACCCACAATCGGTGACTTATTGCCAAGCAAGAATGGAATCTCTTTTTTCGCATCATCTCTTCGCACAAGCTCAAGCACCAGGTAATGCGCACTAGCCGTTGTTTGACTCGTCTCCAGAGCGGTAACTTCGCGCAAAGAGCCTCTACTACTTTCCTCAACCGGCTGGGTCATTTCAAGGGAGATGTCGTTTGTCTCTCTTTCGCCTTCTTCGGGCGTAGCATCAAGATCCAATATCCCGTCGGACGAACCATCCAGAACGATGGTTCCATCGGAATTCCTCTGCGCAGGTGCTGGTTCAGCGCTTCGTGATACTCGCTTGGGGGGGCGAATGGTTCCCGGTTTTGGGCCGTCATAATCATTTGTTTCAGCCACATGATCAATGCTCTCGCGGTTGAGGAACTCCTCCCGTTGTGTGTCTACGCCGTAGGCGGCGATAACATCCTGCATCTTGTCACGACCTTCAATTGTTATATCGCGGGCATCAAACTGATCTTTGACTATTCGTGGAGTCAGGAACACAAGTAAGTTCTTTTGATTCCTCGCTTGAGAATTCGACTTGAATGCATGGCCCAGTACAGGGACATCCTTTAAGAAAGGTACGCCATCGTCTGACTCCGATACGTCATCTGAAATCAAGCCGCCTGTAACGATCATTTGCCCATCTTTAGCGATGATGGTCGTCTGAGTTTGGCGTTTGCGAGTTGTGGGCCCGAGCTGACTGTTCACTGTCGCAGCATCCAAGGCCGACACTTCAGTAAACATCTGCAGCTTTACGTAATCCCGAGAGCTAATCTGGGGTGTCATTCGAAGTGTGATACCGACATCTTCGCGGGATATCTGGTTGAACGTGTTGTTGAGGTTTGTTTGGTTTGTTGAGGTGCTTGCAAGGAACGGTACGTTCTGGCCAACGACAATCTGCGCCTCTTCATTGTCCGTACCGAGAATAGTTGGGGAGCTGAGCACATTCACGTTGCTATTTCTCTGAGCTGCAGAGATGAGGAGCGATTGGGTTGGGATTTTTATTCCGCCCGGAAGTGTGAGCGAGCCGGCGCTCGCCGCAGCGATGGTGAAACCTTGTAGTGCGCCTGGGTTAGTGAAGAGAGACTGCAAGCTGCCTGCGCCACTTGCGAAGTCACTTTGAACGAGCGCTCCGCCATCTGCACCGCCGCCCGAGCTCAGAAAGCCCATACTGGTACGGATAGAGTTGTCTATCGACACCTCTAGAAGGGTTGCCTCGACAAGAACCTGTCGTCGCTTAACATCAAGCTGAGAGAGCAGGGCTTTTATCTTTTCGTAGTCTACTTTGCTTGCGGCGATGATGAGCGAATTAGTTGAGGGGTCGGAAGTTATAGAGATGTTTTGACCTAACTGCGCCGAGGTCGGTCCAGATGCTCGGGAGCCGCCGCCGTTGCCGCCGCCAAAACCACCACCTAGTCCGCCACCGAGCCCGCCGCCTAGTCCGCCCCCGCTATTACCCCCAAAGCCGCCCCCGCCCAAGCTGTTGTTACCGTTCTGAGAACCTCCGAAGCCGTTCTGGCTGCCAGCTCCGCCGCCGCTTCTGTTGTTGCCGCCAAAACCCCCACCCAGTCCGCCGCCGCTGTTACGAGATCCAGAGCCTGAAGTGCTTCCTCCTCCGGAGGCAGAACCACCGACGAGGCCTGCGAGCACCTGTGCTAATTGATCGGCATTGGCGTGTTGGCAACGGTAGACGTAAAATTTGCTTCCGGAGAGATCCACCTTACTGTCAAGTTGAGAAATGAGTGCGCGGACTCTCGCCGTGGTATCGTCGTCTGCCACTACTATGATCGAGTTCGTACGGTCGTCGGGGATTATCTTCGGCTCTCGACCACGGGCGGCAACAGTTTTCCCCGTGACGCTTCCTCCTCCCGGTCGTTGTAAGTTCCCGGGATTTACGAGGCCTGATGGCGGTGGGATAAACTGATTTGGGTCCCCAATGCTCGCTCGCAATAGATCTGATCTCCCCCCAGAGTCACCCTTCTTCGATGGGTCGCCTAGGATGTCGTTAAGTTTCTCAGCAATATCTTTTACGTCAGCGAACTTGATCGGGATGATCGTAAGCTCACGGTTCGAGAAGGGCACATCGAGCTCGTTCACTAACTTAACAAGTCGCTCAATGTTGTCTTCAGAATCAATCAAGATGAGCGAATTCGTGCCGGTGTAGGCATTGATCAGCCCGTCAGAAGAGATGAGCTGCGATAGAATCTGCTGCACGTCCTCGGCAGAAACGAATTTTAAGTTAACAAGACGGGTAACAACTGCCGCTGTTGGATGCTCGAGGCGTGACTCCGTGAGAGTTGGGATAGTGGATTGGCGAGCCTCTTTAGAAGGTACGATCTTCCAGAGGTTCTCTCCAATTGGCACTGACGTAAAACCCTTCAATGCGAGCACCGAGTCTAGGATGCGTAGAGACTCTTCAGATGAGACTTTACCCGGAAGGTAGATAGAAACTTTGCCGCGAACTTTTTCATCGAGGATGTAGTTCCGTTTTGTTTTTCGGGAAAAAATGCGAACTATCGCTGCAATGTCTGCGTTTTTTACGTTGATCTCGGTCGTTGAGTCCTTTGCATACTCCTCTTCATTAATTGGCTCTGCTGGCGCGCCCGGGGCCGTGGCCGCTGGAGCCTTCGGTTGCGCAGTGCCGGTGCGAGGTAGCGCGATGACATAACACCCAATGAGCGCAAGGGTCGTGAGGGCCAGGGTCGTAAGGGTAGGTACGACAGCTATGTTAGCGGTAATATTCTTAAGACGTTTCATCTGCTACCTTATCTGATACTTAAACTCTCGGTCCTGTTTATCTCGCTCAAGGACGAGGCCTATTGACCGTTCCTGTTTCAACTGTTCAAAGAGCTTCAATGCCTGAGAAATATCTCCCAAGCTGTTACCGTTTATTGTTTTCAGGATGTCGCCATTTTTGAGGCCGATCTTCTCGTAGAGACTTCCAGACTTAATCGCGAAGAGGCGAAGGCCGATTGAGCGCCCCTCCTTGAAGTAAGGTACTGCGCGCGCCTGAGTAAGAAGGAGTGGTAAGTTCTCCAATCCTTTGTCGAGCTCCGCCTCGTCTACGACGAATTCATCTTCCCCAGATGACGCTACGCCGCCAACTGTTTCAGGGGCGCCGCCTCCGAGATCATCGAGTTTCAGAACTTCTATTTTACCTTCACGTTCAATCTCGACGCGATCCTCATAAATGCTTTTCAGTGTCGCTTGACTAAAGATCGACTGACCGATGTTGAATACATCCTGATTCTGCTTCCTCTTATCCTCAATAATTGCGTAAGGTTTTTCACCCCCGGTAACGAACGTTCCAATGAGGGTGAGGCTAAGCGGGGTGGTTGGGGGTGGAGTAGCCGCCGGGGCAGGAGTAGCGGCCCGCCCAAGCGTACCGAAGATTGCTCGTTGAGTGATCGACGAAACGTCTTTCTCAGCTTTAACCGGAGATGGCGGGCGGTTAAGATCTGCAACAACCCCAGAAACTCGCCCCTCCAGGGCGCTCTCGAGCCCCTGTCTGGCGAGAGTATCCGTGACGGCGAAATAAATCAGAAGAGCGATGGCGATTGAACCGATCCCAATCGAATTGAGTCGAATTCCCGATGCAACTACGTCGAGGGTCTGACGTCGCAGCAGGCGATTAAGCAGCTGTTGAGCGTCGAGGGACCGAAGTGTACCAATCGAAAGAGCGCTCATAAACCAACAGCCTTCACACCAAATATCCAGTTAAATAGAGTGATTACCAAAATTTAGATACCATCGGCAGGGATATTCAACCAGCCACGATTACTCAACTCTTTCAGTATGATGCAGTGACGGTGTTTTAATGATCCCGAAACCCTATTCATTATACCTGGTTGTTATCCTCACGCTACCCTGAGGGTAACATAGAGGTAACATAGAGGTAACATAGAGCGATTCGCTAGACGGCCTTCCGAACGAAATAGGGCTATAACGAACTGCCTCGAACCGCCTTTTTTGCCGGGCCGATTTTTTTATGGAGGCGCGGCACATCGAACGCGTCAGGGGCATGGTTTGCCTCGCCCACACAGGGCGATATCCTAAGAGTTTTCTGGCACTAGGATGAGACGGAACGGATTTGAAAGAGTCGTCACAGTGACACTCTTCTCAGTTGCAATTTGCAGCTCATTTTCTGCACTGATCTGAAGGTCTCCCACACCGAAGCAGTCAAAGCTCTTCTGTGTTGACTGGAGAGCGTACCCAGACAAGCGAACAAGGCCGTCCTCGGGTTCGAGCGTTGTGTTCGGGCCTCCACCTTGAGCTCCCCGCAGCTCTTTAGAGAGTTCAATCAACGCGAATGGAGCACCTTTATCACGGCACGTCACTCTCTCTATCATGGCCAGTTGCAAGGGCAGCGGCTTAGCCGATCCGGCCTTTGCAACCGAGGAATCAGCGGCAGTGTCTTCTTGAGAATCCCGGGTTAAGTCAGTAGCCGCTGCACCTATTTCACTTCCCTGGGCTCGTGAGTCTACGGCTAGTGTAGAAGTCGGGATTGCATCGACAGCTATCGGCGGGTTGCTAGGGGTTCCCATACCAAGAGTCGTTTTCAAACTGGGCGAAGTAATGCAAGTCAGACGCTGATCGCGCGCCGAAGCTAAGGGCTTCTGCGAAAGACGGGCACTCCACCGCTCTTTGTAAAGCTTCGTGCGGGCTTCTACAGCGGCCTTGTTTTCGCGCTTTTCGTAAAACTCAATGATCATTTGGTCATACGAGGAGAGATCTTCGGCTACCTTTCTCCGTTCGTCGTCAGCAAGGTTGGCGTAGGCTGACTGCGGATACTCTTGAACAATAGAATCGAGGAGTGTCAGGGCCCGTTCGAGGGGGCCGCGATCGCGACCTAGCCCTCTGCTCGCGCGCAGCAAACTTCGGGCTGCCTGTAACTTGACGTACGGAACATCAGCACTTGCTGGATGACTCTTGGCGAATTCATCGTATTTCTTCGCCGCCTCAACGAATTCACGGTTGTAAAAATAGGCATCCGCCAACTTTATCTCGGCAAGGGGGGCATAGGCACCAAGAGGATACTGGTCTCGCAAACTCTGAAAGGATTCCTTAGCGAGCGAAAACATACCCGCTTGGTACAGCTTCTCGGCTGCTCGAATGAGGTCTCCCTCTGGAGTTGATGCAGTCACTGCTTTGGCTGGGGCGACCTCCTTGGCCTCGGCTTCTTCTTCTGGTTCAGGAGTTGGCTGAGGCTCAGGCGGTGATTCAGTCTCCGCGGTGGCTGGGTCGTCTGACGTGCCGTTGTCGTCAAACAGCAAGGAACAGCCACTTGACCCGATAACTAGGAGTAGCAAAACCACGCCGTGCATATAAAAAACCGTAGCCCGCAGCCGGTTGGCGAACAGACTACCTGCAGAGAATACTCGCGCGAAGAAATCGGAGTCTAAAGACATACTCAAACGGGAGCTTTTGACGGTTCACTTAGTACCGTGGCACACTTTATGTCTCTCCGACAAGGCCGCGCATTTTTGGCTCCAGGAACCGTCCGCCTGCCAGGGGCCGTTTTTAGATTCAATGGCCGGGGCGGAGGGGATAAACGTGAGGGAACAGTGAGTCGCAGCATAATTCGGTATACGACAGTTGCAGCGTTGAGAGTTCGCCTGACGGCAGAGCGAAACGCAGGGAAAAAAATTGGTTTCTTAGCAACGATGGGAGCACTGCACCGCGGGCATCTCGAGCTCGGCCGTACTTTAAAAGAGCACTGCGACGTAAGGGTATGTTCGATTTTTGTGAACCCGACCCAATTCAATGATCCGAAGGATTACGAGGCTTACCTCATCAATATTGATGCCGACGAACGCGCTCTTGAGTCTGAAGGGGTCGATATTCTGTTCGCCCCGTCGAGTGCGGAAATGTACCCAGCGGGCTCACAAACAACAGTAATGCCGGGACCTCTTGCTCTCCCTCTCGAAGGTGAGTTTCGGCCCGGGCACTTCTCGGGGGTGTGCACCGTCGTCTTGATGCTACTCACAATCGCCGGCCCCGACGTTACCATCTTTGGTGAAAAGGACTTCCAACAGCTAAGGCTCGTAGAGCAGATGGTGAGAGATTTTAAGTTGCCGGTGCAGGTCTTGCG
>JAYVGZ010000087.1:0-3176 GCA_043771805.1 Pseudomonadota bacterium | reverse complement strand
GAGACTTCGTGTACTTCGACCCGCCGTACGCCCCTGTCAGTGAAACATCCGACTTCACTGCTTACGTGAGAGATGGCTTCGATGATGCTGCGCAAGAGCTTTTGCTCTTGGTATGCCTTCAACTAAACCAACGGGGTATTAAGTGGATGGTTTCGAATTCGAATGCGCCGCTTATTCAGGAGCTGTACCGCGGGTTTAGAATTGAGCCTGTGTATGCAAGTCGATCAATAAATTCAAAGGCGACGAAGAGAGGTTCTGTTGTGGAGCTTGTGATCAGGAATTACGCGTCGTAAGCAAAACACTCCGACGGTCTTCAATCAGTTCGCACAAGCATAGTGCCCACGATTGACAGCATCGTTCTATCATCAGGTCTACGCTCCCTTCTATCGAGCTCCTCCGAAATCTGCCGGGCATGAGCGAGGACCTCGCCTGGCTTTGCTAAACTCTCGCCCACAACCTTTTCAAATGACTTTGCTGTCCCAAATCCATCGGTCAAAAAGGTGAATACCGAATTTCTTACCTGTTGCTCGGTAAAGTGCTGTACGACCATTGAAAATGGAGTGCTTACCTCGGGCTTTGAATTTGAGGACCTAGGCCGGATACCCGCGAAATTTCCAGGGGTCAGTTCAGATGAAAATTTATGATCGGCAAAGGCGCCGTACCGCTCCCTCTTGGATCCTTCGATGCGAAGAACACTCGCATCACCAACGACAAAAAGGAGGAACCCTCCCTGTCCAGGGAGCCTAATCAAACCAGCACCAGTGCTGCCTCCCGAGAGTGCTCTATAACGCCGGTAAATCGTCGAGTATTCCGGCTCGAGGCTCTCAAGTCCCTGCTCGAAAGCACGGGTAACGTAATGGCCGTACAAGAGATCAGGAAGGCTCTGTTTGAAAACTTTCAAGAGAACGTTCTTGGTTTCTCCGCACGCCTGCTGCTTGATCCACTTCAGCGTATCTTTGCACAACTTACCCTCGTTCAGTTGACTACTCCAAAATCGCTTGTAAGCGGCGCGACGAAAGCCTTTCGGTAATGGGGATTCGGAAACGACTGGGGCCAAGTCTGGTTGATAGAGGCTTGGGGTGTGAATTCCATGGGCGGATAGGTACGGATTTTCGTAGGCGCGCGCTGCCGTTTGCTCGATTTTTGCCAACATTCGCGTTTGAAGGAGCCACTGATCTTCTTTCGACCAACGCTCACAGAGAAAGGTCGCTAAAGTATTGAACGAAGCGCAGCTCTGAGCGGGGATGGCTGAAGGTTCAGGAAGCAGATCAGCAATCGGCCCGGATTTAACCAGCGCAGCATCCACAGCCGCCGCGAGGTGCTCAGCGAAAAATGCACCAGTGGGCGGAGGAGGCTGATAACCTGCTTTAATTGGCCGAAGTAATCCGTCATTCGTCATCCCATCCCATACTGAGACAACGAGGCCGACACGGGTCAGATCCTCTGCTATTTTAATTCGATCAAGATTCATGCCTTCGGTGTGAAGGCCTTGGGACGAGAATGCTGCGATCGCTAGTTCTCGGGGGGCCGAGGCAGGAGGTGTGAGTTGCGAGAGGGGTAACTCGATTATATCGACTGGGCGAGATGCGGGGGAGAGGGCCGTTCTTTTCAACATTTGCCGGGGTCACTATCTCCTGAATGAGAACACGCTGAACGTCTGCGATAAGCTTTGTTTTGAGGGACTACGGCCCCCGCTATTGATTACGGTAAGTTATGGTAGAAGCTTGTTACGGTGTTAATTATCGCCGGCAAATAATTATCCTTCAGCGATCACGCTTTGATTTAACCTCAGTTGCACCTTCAAGGAGCCTCTTCGTGGTATATCGCCGAATCGATGGCTGTGCTCGACTGGTTGAGGGTTGGAAAGAACTCGAAATGAAACTCGTCTCCGTCATTGAGAAACTGATTGCGCCGCGTTAATGCGGGAACGGAAGAAAAGAGGAGCCCCTAGGATGAGGGGCCAAGCAGGGAAAATGGTGGGCGGTGCCAGGATCGAACTGACGACATTCAGCTTGTAAGGCTGACGCTCTACCAACTGAGCTAACCGCCCCCACCGGAAGGACGGAGATTATAATCGAGACAGCATAAAGTCAAATGTACTGAGATAAACTTGCTCTACCGCAGAAGTGAAATATTCCGAGAGGAGGCGATGCGTTTTTTGAAGAGGTCAGAATACATAATTTAAGGTCTGCGAGGAAAAGAGCTTCATTTTTTGAGTCACATGCGTGCGAGCCGTGCACACCCTAAGATGGCATGCTGAGTGCGTAATGATGTTTCAGAGTCTTAGTACCTATTCTTCTCTTCCCAACTTCCCCAGCACCAGCTTGGATAGCTGCCGTACCAAGGAAGTAGCTGGTATCTCCACCAGACTCTCCCTTAGGTAGGCTTTAAGCCCTGCGGTTCCTGCACCAAGCCCGAGCCCAAACACCCTAAGGCGCGGTTCTTTAGCGAGCTGTGCCACAACTCCACCAAGTTCATACATCGGCGCATTATGATCGGGCGACGGATTGGGCGCGCCATCACTTAATAAAAAAATCATCTGATTCTTTTTACGCCCCTGCCGGATTCTATCTGCGCACGCAGCTAAGGCCCAACCCGTATCCGTGTACCTTGCCAGCGTGCCGTGAACGGCTCCAGTCATCTCAGAGATCTTCGTCTTTACACCTTCAGAGTGCTTGATATGAAAAAGCTTAAGCTCTAGCAAAGCCGCATTGAATCCTAATATCTCATACGGTACACCGATGCGGTGCAGCACTTCCCCTAGAAGTACTGTAGCTTTAAAAGTCTGCTCAATCTTCTCACCGCTCATACTTCCAGAAAGATCTATCAGCAGGCTCACAGCATGCGAGGAACGGTCCGCAAGATTGCTGCGCTCAAAATTCCGCTGTTTCTGCTCGGGTACACTACCGATGATATTCTTTATCACCTGTCCAGCATTCAGCTTCAGCCCAGACTTTAAGCCAACCTCTCTCTCTGACTTAGCGCTTTGGTAGAAGATAGTTCGCATCTCTACCGCAAGTAAATCAATCTCTTTAGCAAGTTCTCTATACGCATTGCCGTAAGACCCGAGGTCTTTCTGCGCCTCGTCTGAGATAGCCTTACGTAGCGCTTCTAGCTCTGGAGTCTCTTTCATTTCAATAGAGGTCAGTGCCGCACCGTCTTCTGCAAGAGGTTCG
>JAYVGZ010000086.1:0-2275 GCA_043771805.1 Pseudomonadota bacterium | reverse complement strand
AAAGCACAATCATGGCAGACCCGCCGAGAGATGCTTTGTTGACCGATGAGAGCGAATCATCGTCGTCCGTATCAAAAGGGGTCTCGAACATCATAGGGGCCTCTTTTATTCAGATTTTATTCAGAGAATGTGCGGTTGCCTACTGCAGTGTACTTTGGAGTGGAGTCCATATCAAAAAAACTCAGAAAAGATTTCCGTGACACCACAAAAAAGTTGACTGTCAGGAGGGGGAATTCACCTTCAGCCTGTGGGCGATTTTCTTAAGAGACGAATCCACCCCAATGCAAGCAAGTGCCGCGAGTAGCTGTCCTCTGTTTTCTAGCGCCGACTGGCAGAGAGCCTCTTTTGCGCTTTGTACTCCGCTGTTCCGAGTTGGTGATAGATACGCTTCAAGGCGTCATGATGAGAATTATAGGGACTCCCAGAAAAAACCGAGCAGAGCGCTTGCCTCAATTTCGTTGATGGATCGCTCGTCGAAAGTATCGGAGTTGTAGCGGGCAACAGCCTTAGTCATCGCAATCAGACTCTTTTCGATGCTTGTGCCATGGATGGTACTAAACAGAGCCATAGCTTCATTATCGTACCGAAACAGGAGCGCTAATCAAGTTGCTGGCCACAGCACGCAGAATAGCCGCAAACGTTACTTTGACAATCAAGATTCCCACTGCTATGTTCCCGACAAATACGCGCGAAAGCAAAATGTTAACGAGAAAAGAGCAAAGAGAAGCGCGATATTAAAGCGCCTGTAATTGCTCGAATTTGTTGGAATTGTTAGGAGTCCATGATGGAATCTTCAAATGTTGGTGTAGAGAGCAAGACACCACAACCCGGTAAGCAGAAGGGGTCCGGTATACAGAAGGGAGTTATCGGCACATTGGGCAAAGATGACGTAGCCGTCGGCCCACTCAAGCTATCACAAGTTGAGAAAGGCGATGTCATTAAGAAGTTTCAAATTAATTCTCAAGACGTTGGGTCACCCGAGGTGCAGATTGCGCTCCTCACTAGGCGTCTTGAGTCGATGACGATGCACTTCGCGTCTCATCCGAAAGATCACCACTCTCAACGTGGGATGCTTGACCTGATATCCCGTCGTAAGCGATTGATATCTTACCTGCGCAAAGAGGATGTAACCCGGTACCGGGCGACAATTTCGGCGCTTGGGCTCCGTAAATAAGCACATTTGTGATAGCCGCTACCAAGCCTTCAGCGCACACCCGGGTTGTGTTCACTCGTGGCACTCACGGGCTTCTTTTAGTTCACGCTGAGTGCCGAGTAGCGGTAGGTGATAGGGCGTATGCTCGCGAATCGAGAGCGCTCTTTCTTACTCAAACAAACGCTTATCCAATTAAAAGTGGACTCCGTAGAAACGTGAGTCTGCGATCATCAAAGGTAAATCCATGTACATAGTTGAAAAAGAATTTCACGGTAAAACTCTCCGAATTGAGTCAGGTCGAATTGCAAAGCAGGCAGGGGGCTCCGCGCTTGTAACGTACGGTGAGTCTGTCGTCCTCGTTACTGCCTGTGGAGGTCCAAATAAAGATCTCGATTTCTTCCCGCTCACCGTCGACTACGTTGAGAAGACGTATGCGGCAGGAAAAATTCCTGGCGGCTTCTTTAAACGCGAAGGAAAGCTGAGCGAGAAAGAGATCCTCGTATCAAGACTGATTGACCGACCGTGCCGCCCGCTTTTTCCTGAGGGGTACCACAGAGAAGTACAGGTCATCGCCACCGTTCTATCGGCAGACGATGAGAACGATACAGACGTTCTCGCAATGTGTGGTGCTTCAGCGGCACTTCAGATGTCAGAGCTTCCCTTCGAGGGGCCGATCTCAGGTGTGCGAGTAGGTCGGATCGGCGGGAAACTGGTGATCAATCCAACCAAGACACAGCTCGCTAAATCGGACCTCAACTTCATCGTTGCAGGCTCGGCGGACGCGATTGTAATGGTGGAAGGCGGAGCGAACGAGGTTCCTGAAGCAGATGTGCTTGAGGCCCTCTTTTATGCCCACAAAGAGCTTCAACAGATCAACGAAATGCAGCGAGAGTTGCAGAGCAAGGTCGGTAAGACAAAAGTTCCATTTGTTTCGGCTGAGGATGACAAAGATCTCTTCGGTAAGATGGCAGCTTTCGTCGGGCCGCAACTCCAGCAAGCAGTTAAAGTCCGAGAGAAGCTTGCCCGTCGCGATGCAGTGGGCGCAGCGCACAAGGCACTCCACTCTGAGTTCGTTAAAGAAGGCGATGCTGATGCAGGCAAGAAGTCGAAATTAGTTGGAAA